>DASQTE010000121.1:0-13053 GCA_035642035.1 Blastococcus sp. | reverse complement strand
GATCCGGGTCAGCGAGTCCTCGATGCTCTCCACGTCGACGACAAGGACCGGGCCGCGGCTGGCCGCCTGCTCGCGCGAGAGCATCCCGCCGTTGATGAAGCCCGACTCGGACGGCCCGGTGTCGTCGCTGGGGCCGGACATCGCGATCGTGTAGCCCATCTCCGGCATCTCCATGAGCTGCCAGCCGAACGCGTCCTTGTAGAAGCTCCGCGCACGGTCGCCGTCGTCGTAGGGGACCTCGAAGTGCACGACCCGACCACCCATCCCGACCACCTCCGGGCTCGCTGGGGACCTGTGGCCGCGCACGCTAGCCCCGGCGTGACCAGGTCACCAGAGCCTTCGCGACGGGGACGACGCGTCTAGGCGAGGCCGCGGACCGTCCGCGCAGGGGGCCGGTCGCCGCGGATGGAGGCCACCATGTCCAGCGTCTGCCGGGTGGCGGCCACGTCGTGCGCCCGGAAGACGCGCGCCCCCAGCCAGGCGCTCACCGACGTCGCCGCCAGGGTGCCGGTGAGCCGCTCCTCGAGCGGGACGTCGAGCGTCTCGCCGACGAAGTCCTTGTTCGACAGCGCCACGAGCACCGGCCAGCCGGTGGCGACCAGCTCGTCGAGCCGGCGGGTGGCCTCGAGCGAGTGCCGGGTGTTCTTGCCGAAGTCGTGCCCGGGGTCGATCAGCACCCGCTCGCGGTCCACGCCGGCGGCCACCGCGGCCTCCGCCAGGGCCGTCGTCCGGGCGACGATGTCGGCGACGACGTCGTCGTAGGCGACCCGGTGCGGACGGGTCCGTGGCGGCAGCCCGCCGGCGTGCGTGCAGACGATGCCGGCCCCGGCGTCGGCCGCGACGGCCGCGAGCTCCGCGTCCACCCCGCCCCAGGCGTCGTTGACGACGTCGGCCCCGGCCGCGAGGACCTCCCGGGCCACCTCCGCGCGCCAGGTGTCGATGGAGATCGGCAGCGCCGGGTGCGCCGCACGGATCGCGGCCACCAGGTCGACGGTCCGGCGGATCTCCTCGGCGGCGTCCACCTCGTCGCCCGGTGCGGCCTTCACGCCTCCGACGTCCACCATGTCGGCGCCCTCGGCGACCACCTGGTCCACCCGCTCGACGGCCCGGTCCAGCTCGTAGGTCGCGCCGCGGTCGTAGAACGAGTCGGGTGTCCGGTTCACGATCGCCATCAGCACGAAGTCACCGTCTGACACATCCAGCGCACCGATCCGGAGCAACCCGTTCCCTCCTCGCCGACGCCGATGTGGTGGAGTCAGCCAACCAGACCGGGTCGAAGGGGACAGGGCAGATGGCGCAGACCACCGTCGAAGGCATCGAGGGCGTGCAGGGGCTGGTCGGGCAGCACCTGGGCCACAGCGACTGGGTGGAGATCACCCAGGAGCAGGTGAACGATTTCGCCGAGGCGACCGGCGACCACCAGTGGATCCACGTCGACCCGGAGCGGGCGAAGAAGGAGAGCCCCTTCGGTGGCCCGATCGCCCACGGCTACCTGACGCTGTCGCTGATCCCGTCGCTGGTCCCGCAGATCATCGAGATCACCGGCTTCCGGATGGGCGTCAACTACGGCACGGAGAAGGTGCGCTTCCCGTCGCCGGTGCCGGTGGGTGCCCGGGTGCGGGCCGGCGCCACCCTCGAGTCGGCCACGCCGTTCGAGGGCGGCGTCCAGATGAACCTCGGCGTCACCATGGAGATCGAGGGCGGCACCAAGCCGGCGATGGTCGCCACCGTCGTCTACCGCCGCTACCTCTGACGGACGTCCGCCACCCGGCGAACACGCGTCAGCCCTCGTGCAGGTCGTCGACCCAGCGGACCTCGTCGGGGCGCGCCTCCACGTCGGTCAGCTCCAGGTTGACGACCACCGGCTCCTGGCCGCTGCGCACGACCACGCAGAACAGCGCCTCGTCGGGGCTGGCGTTGATCTCCTGGTGCGGCGCGAACGGCGCGACGTAGATGAAGTCGCCCGGCCCCGCCTCGGCCGTGAACTCCAGGCGCTCGCCCCACCGCATCCGGGCGCGCCCCCGCAGCACGTAGATGACGCTCTCCAGGTGACCGTGATGATGCGCGCCGGTCTGTGCCGCCGGGTGGATCTCGACGGTTCCCGCCCAGAGTCTCTCGGCACCGGCCCGGGCGGCGTTGATCGCGGCGGCGCGGTTCATCCCCGGTGTCTGAGCGGTGTTCACGTCCAGTTCGCCGGCGCGCACGACCCGGATCCCGGTCAGCCGCCAGTCGGATCCGGCGTGGTCGGTGTGCTCACTGGACATCTGCGGTCCTCCTCACTGCCAGGGTGGCCGCATCCGGCGCCACTGGGCAGAGGCCATGGTCGTGCCCCTCGGGCCATCAGTCGACCAGGGCCTGGTTGACCAGGGCGCGCAGGTAGTTGCGGATCGGCAGGGTGCTCGACGGCAGCAGCTGCGTGTAGAAGCTGACGGTGACGTCCTCGACCGGGTCGACGTAGAACGCCGTCGACGCCGCCCCGCCCCAGCCGTAGTCGCCGGCGCTCGCGACGACGCCGTAGCGCGCCGGGTCGATGACCATCGAGAACCCGAGGCCGAAGCCCACCCCGCGCAGCGGCGTCTCGGCGAACAGGGGTCGGCCGAACGTCTCCAGGTCCTGGTTGCCGGGCAGGTGGTTGCGGACCATGTGCGCGATCGTGCGCGGCCCCAGCAGCCGGCCGCCGTCGTAGGAGCCGCCGCGGCGCAGCAGCTCGACGAACCGGAGGTAGTCCCCGGCCGTGGAGACCAGGCCGCCGCCACCGGCGAGGAATGCCGGCTTGGTGCGGGCGGCCGCGTCGAACGCCTCGAGGAGCGCGAAGCCGGTGGCTGCGCCGCCCGGCTGACCGGGGACCGCGCCGTAGAGGCGGGCCAGCGACTCGGGGTCGTCGTCCGGGCGGAGGCCGAAGGAGGTGTCGCGCATGCCCAGCGGCGCGAAGATGCGCTGCTCGAAGAACTCGTCGAGCGGCTGGCCGGAGAGCACCTCGACGAGGCGGCCGAGGACGTCGGTGGAGACGCCGTAGTTCCACTCGCTGCCGGGCTGGAAGACCAGCGGTACCGACGCCCACTGGCGGCAGACCTCGGCGGAGCCGGCGCCGGGCGGGGTGCCCCACTCGTGGCCCATCGCCCGGTACATCGCGTCGACGGGGTGGGCGTGGTGGAAGCCGTAGGTCAGGCCGGACATGTGGGTGAGCAGGTGCCACACCCGGATCGGCTCGACCTGCGGGGCGGTGACCGGCTTCATCGCCGACCCCGCCACGTAGACGCGGGTCTCGGCGAACTCCGGCAACCACTTCGCGATGGGGTCGTTGAGCTCGAACGCCCCCTCCTCGTACAGCATCATCGCCGCGACCGAGGTGACCGGCTTGGTCATCGAGAAGATCCGCCAGCGGGTGTCCTCCTCCACCGGCAGGGCGTTCTCGACGTCCCGGAGGCCGGTGCGGCCCACGTGCACGAGCTTGCCGTGGCGGGCGACGGTGACGAGGAACCCGGGCAGCTGTCCGTCGTCGACCCACCGTGCCAGTCGCCGGTCGATCCGCCCCAGCCGGGCGGGGTCGAAGCCGACCTCCGCGGGGTCGGTGCTGACGGTCAGGTCGCTGCGCACATGGGCCTCCGGTGCCTGGAGAGCCGTCCGCCGTCGGACGGCGCCTGCACCCGCATCCTGACCCACGACGCTGTGGGCCGGACCACACGGGTCAGGCAACCGCCCGACGGCGGAGGAGGCAGCGGTGGCGGGACCCGCGGTCCCGCCTGCTCCGGATCACACCGGGACGGAGCTGGCGGCCTTCTTGAGGTTCGAGCCGGCGGTCACCTTGACGGTGTTGGCCGCGGGGATGTCGATCGACTCGCCGGTCTGCGGATTGCGGCCGGTGCGCGCCGAGCGCTGCGTGCGCTCGACGGTCAGCAGGCCGGAGACGGCGACCTTGTCGCCGCGGGTGATCGCGTCGACGAGCTCCTCCTGCAGCCCGGCGAGGACCGAGTCCACGGTCGAGGCGGGGACGTCGGCGCGCTTGGCGATGGCGGAAACCAGTTCGGCCTTGTTCATGAGGTTCCTCTCGTGTGTGCGGGTGGCAGGTGCCAGGGCTCGGCACGGGGCCGGCTCCATCCCCGGACGCGGCAGGGCGCCGGTGGGGACCTCCCGGCAACCGCGCACGAGGCGCGGAGGGCCCGGGGGACCCGGCCTTCTGGGAAGGCGGACCCCGGGCACCGTGCCATGTCGCCCCGGGGTCTGGCCACCCAGGGGTGCCTGGGAGGCCCGCTGACGACCCGTCAACCTCACCCGTACCACCGGGACAGGGCCTGGGAAACCCCGTCCGGCGGGCGCGAGGCCCGGTGTCCCCGCATAGCGTGGGGGGATGCCGCAGCTCCCCGGGACCGACCTGGCCGTCTCCGACCTGTGCCTGGGCGGGAACGTCTTCGGCTGGACGGCGGACGAGGCGACGTCCTTCGCCGTCCTGGACCGGTATCTGGACGCGACGCCGTCGACGCTGCGCCCGTTCGTCGACACGGCCGAGAACTACAACGACGGCCGCTCGGAGCAGATCATCGGCGACTGGATGACGTCGCGCGGGGTGCGGGACCGCGTCCTGGTCGCGACGAAGGCCTCCCGCACCGGCAAGGAGCACCCCCTGGCGGCGGCGGAGATCCGCTCGGCCGCCGAGCGGTCGCTGCGGAACCTGCGGGTCGACACCATCGACCTGTACTACGCGCACTGGGACGACCCGACGACGCCGCTCGACGAGACGATGACCGCGTTCGAGGAGCTGGTCCAGGCGGGCAAGGTGCGCTACCTGGCCGCCTCGAACTACTCGGCGGCGCGGTTGACGGAGGCGCTGGAGACGTCGGACCGGCTCGGCGTCGCCCGGTTCAGCACGCTGCAGATGCACTACAACCTGATGGAGCGCGGCGAGTTCGAGGGCGAGCTGCGCGACGTCGTCGTGGCGGAGGGGATGGGCACGCTGCCCTACTACAGCCTCGCCAAGGGGTTCCTGACCGGGAAGTACCGGGCCGGGCAGCAGATCGATTCGCCGCGGGCCCAGAGCGCATCCGCCTACGCGGGCGAGAAGGGCGACCGCGTGCTGACCGCGCTGCAGAAGGTCGCCGACGAGCACGGCGTCGGGCTGCCGGCGGTGGCGCTGCGCTGGCTGGCCGACCGGCCGACCGTCACGGCGCCGATCGCCAGCGCCCGGGACGTCGGGCAGCTCGCCGACCTGCTGCCGATGCAGGACCTCGTGCTGACCGAGGGGCAGCGGGCCCTGCTGGACGACGCGTCCGCGTGAGGCGGGAGCGCACGTCCAGCGCACCTGCCCCGAGGGTTCAGATGCCCTGGATGCCGACGGCAGTCCTGGAGACGCGCCGTTCGCGTGCCGATCATGCTTCTCCACCGACAGGCGGCGCCGGTTCCTTGACCTGGTGATTCAGGTCCCACCCCGCGAGGCCGACCGTCACCGGGAGTCACAGGAGTTGCGCCCCGGCAGGTGCAGGGGAGCCGCCGTGTCAGCATTACCCCGACACCGGCCGGGACCGCGGCTGCTGCGGCGCATGCGAAGGGGGCAGATCGATGTCGACCGAGCCTCTCCCCGTGCCCTCGCACACCGACCCGCTGCAGCAGCCCGATCGGGTGGCGGCGGCCCGCCGGCTGCTGCTGGAGGTCCCCGGCCCGGCGTCCTTCGACCGCCTCTCGGCGCTGGCGTCCCGCCTCCTGGGCACCGGCCACGCCAAGGTCACGCTGTTCACCGACCACGACGTCGTCGTCGGCGGCTACGGCCTGCCGCCGGGCGTCATCGGTGGCCCCGCTCTCCTGACCGGTGCCCTGTCCGCGATCGTGGTGGCCACCGGGGCCCCGCTCGACATCCCCGAGGCCCAGGCGGAGCCGCGGGTCGCCGACCTCCCCGCCGTGACGTCGGGCCAGGTCAGGGCCTATCTGGGGGCGCCGCTGCTGACCGCGTCGGGCCACGTGGTCGGCGCGCTGGCCGTCTACGACCCGGTCCCCCGGAACTGGAGCGAGGACGCCGCCGAGCTGCTGCAGCAGCTCGCCGCCTCCGTCGTCGCCGAGCTGGAGCTCTCCGCCGCCCAGTCCGCGGCCGGTGCCTCCCGGGTCCGCCTCGAGGTCGCGCTCGACGCGAGCTCCATCGGGATCTGGGAGCGCGACCTGCGCACCGACACCGGCTTCTGGGACAAGCGCTGTGCCGCGATCTTCGGGCTGGAGGGCGCCACCGAGATCGCGGCGTTCGGCCAGATGATGCTCGAGCGCGTCCATCCCGAGGACCTCGACACCGTCACGCAGGCCATGGAGGCCGCGATCGCCGAGCGCGGCGCCTTCACCGTGGAGTCCCGCATCCTGCGCGACGACGGCGGCGTCCGCTGGGTGGTCTCGCGCGGCCGGGTCATGGGCAACACGCGCGGCGAGCCGGTGCGGGTGCTCGGCACGATCATCGACGTCACCGAGGCCCGTCACCAGGCCGAGCAGCGGCTCTCGGCCTTCCACCGGGCGACCGCGATCGCCGAGGTCGCGGCCGAGCTGGCCAACGCCGCCCGGCTGGAGGACCTCCCGGAGATCGTGCAGCGCGGCGCGCAGGTGCTCGGCGCGGAGTCCAGCGCGCTGGCGGTCTTCGACCCCGACGGCGTCGCGCTGCGGCTGCACATGACGCGGCGGCTGGCCAGCGAGATCCAGGAGCACGTCGACTACCCCGTCGAGGGCGTCGAGATCGAGCGCGACGACAAGCAGCCCACCCAGTACGCGGCCATGCACGGACGGCGTGTGCTGCTGGCCTCCGTCGAGGAGATGCTCACCCGCTTCCCGGCGACCCGCGAGGGGATCGAGATCCTCGGGGTGAAGGCGATCGCCGCCCTGCCGCTGCGCATCGAGGGGCAGGTCCTGGGGGCGTTCGTCGGGATCTGGCACACCGAGCACGACTTCGTCGCCGACGACGTCGAGGTGCTGGAGGCGCTGGCGGCCCAGATCGCGCTGAGCGTCTCGCGGCTGCAGGCCGACGCCGAGCGCGCCCGGGCGGTGGCCGCGATGGCCGAGGCCAACCAGCGGCTGCAGCTGCTGGCCGAGGCCGGCCGGGTGCTCTCGGGCACGCTCGAGATCGACCAGCAGGTCGGGCAACTGGTCGAGCTCGTCGTCCCCGAGCTGGGCGACTGGTGCTGGCTGGTGGTCACCGACGAACAGGGGCGGCTGCGCGAGCTGGCCTGCGCCCACCGGGACCCCGCACGGCGGGTCGAGCTGGAGACCTACGTCCGCGCCATGGTCGCGGTGATGACCGAGGAGGCCGGGGCGCGGGTGGTCACCACCACCGGCAAGCCCCTGGTGATGCCGTCGATCGACTGGGGGCAGGTGGAGCGCGCGCTGCCCGACTCCGGCGCCCGCGAGGCACTGGCCCGGCTGGGCGCCTCCTCGGGGACGATCGTGCCGCTCGTCGCGCGCGGCCACACGCTCGGCGCGCTCGGTCTGTTCAACCGCGAGGAGCGCGGGCCGCTGACCCCTGACCAGGTGGACACCGCGGTCGAGATCGGCCGCCGGGCCGGCCTGGCCCTGCACCACGCCCGGCTCTACGGCCAGCAGCGCGCGCTGGCCGACGCGCTGCAGCGCAGCATGCTGACGGAGCCGCCCCGGATGGAGGGCTGCGAGGTCGTCGTCCGGTACGTGCCCGCGGCCGCGGGGGCCGAGATCGGCGGCGACTGGTACGACGCCTTCTTCGACCGCGAGGGCCAGCCGGTGCTCGCCATCGGCGACGTCGTCGGCCACGACACCCGCGCCGCCGCGGCGATGGGCCAGGTCCGCGGCCTGCTGCGCGGGATCAGCTTCTCGAGCGGGGGCACCCCGGCCGAGGTGCTGCGCCGGGTGGACCGCGCCGTCGAGGGCCTCGCCCTCGACACCATGGCCACGGCGCTGGTCGCCCGCCTGGAGCGCGACGGCGAGGCCCCCGGCGCCCGGCTGCGCTGGGCGAACGCCGGGCACCCGCCCGCCGTCTGCATCAGCGCCGACGGCGAGGTGAGCCTGCTCGACGAGAAGCCGGCCGACCTGCTGCTCGGCGTCTTCCCGGAGACCATGCGGGAGGACCACGTCTCCGTGCTCGAGCCCGGGGCGACCCTGCTGCTCTACACCGACGGGCTGGTCGAGCGCCGCGACCGCGACATCGACGCGGGCACCGAGGCGCTCATGGACGTGGTCCGGGAGATCGCCGACCTGCCTCTCCCCCAGCTGTGCGACCGGCTCCTCGAGCGGCTGTTCCTGCCCGACGCGCAGGACGACGTCGCGGTTCTCGCCATCCGCCTCGACCCCGAGGCCTGACCTCACTGCTCAGGCCGGCGGCGGGCCGTCCGCGGCCCTGGGGCGCCCGTTCCTGCGTCGGCGTCCGAGCCGGTTGCGCGCGTGCAGCGGCAGGTCGACGGCGACCGGAGCCTCCCACCCGCGCCACACGGAGAGCACCCGCAGCGCGGCGACCAGGACGATGACGATGGCCGCGACCGGCAGCGGGTCGAGGCCCGCCGGCCCGGCGAGCACGGTCAGGGCGGCGGCCCCGATGAGTGCGGCGACGGCGTTGTAGGGGCCGGGCTGGACGATGTCGGCGCGCTGGGCCAGCAGCACGTCGCGGATCACCGCGCCGCCGACCGCCGTCAGCGTGCCGATGAAGACCACCGAGGCGCTGGGCAGGCCGACCAGTTGCGCCTTCTGCGCGCCGATCACCGTGAAGAAGCCCAGCGTGACCGCGTCGAGCAGCACCAGCAGCGCGGTGAGCCGGGACAGCCAGCCGGAGAAGAAGAAGGTGACCGCCGCCGTGATGGCGACAGTGGGCAGGTAGGCCGGGTTGGTCAGGGCGACCGGCGGTCCCTCGGCCAGCAGGACGTCGCGGATCAGCCCCCCGCCGAGCCCGCCGCTGACGGCGAGCAACAGCACGCCCGAGACGGCGAAACCCTCGCGGGCGGCCAGCAGCCCGCCGGTGAGGGCGCCGATGACGATGGCGGCGAGGTCGACGGCGGCGGGAACCCGCAGTGCCTCGGCCGCGGCCAGGATCTCCACGGGCGCTCATTCTCCCGGGCCTGGTGACGTGCTGGAGCGGCCACGCTTCAGGGCCCCGCGCCGAGATGGTGACGTGCTGGAACGGCCTCGTCCAGGGGCCCGCCCTGAGCGTGCGAAGGGTGGGGAGGACGAGGTCCTTTCACTGGGCGGGGGCGACCTCCAGCGCGGTCGCGGTGCCCTCGGGGGTGTCCGCGCCGGTCTCGGCGCGCAGCTCGGCGTCGCGTGCCGCCATGACCTCCTGGCGCTCGGCCTCCTCCTCGAGGATCTGCGCGGCCTTCCAGGCGGCCGGGATGGCGAACGCGTCGACCAGCGTCGTCATGTGCGGCCGCAGCTCGCGGAGCAGCTGGTTGACCGTGCTGGTCAGCAGCTTGGCGCGGGCCGCGGTGAGCCGGCCGTGCTCGAGGAACCAGGCCTTGTCGGCCTCGATGGTGGACAGCGCGTACAGGTCGCAGACCGTGTCGAGCAGGGCCTTGGCGGCGGGGTCCTCGGTCCGGTCGACGCCGGCGACGAAGGCCTCGAGGACGACGCGGTCGATGTGCGTCTGCGCCGTCTTCAGCACGTGGTCCTGGACGTCGTTGAACATGTCGAACGGCGTCATCGGGTGGGTGGGGTGTGACTCCATGGTCGAGTTCTTGCGCAGCCGCCGGATCGCGCCCTCGAGGCTGTGCTTCTCGCGGAACTCGAACATCTTCAGCTGCCACCCGCGGTCGAGCATCGGGACCTCGTCGTCCCGCCCCGGCACGGCGTCGACGAGCCGGGCGATCAGCGCGCGGGCCGCCGTCCGCTCGAGGACGGTCTCGCGGACCATGTCGGCGACGAAGCCGACCCGTCCCCAGCCGTCGAGCGAGCCGAAGGTGTCGCGGTAGCCGGTCAGCAGGCCCTTGGCGACCAGCTGGAGGAGGACCGTGTTGTCGCCCTCGAAGGTGGTGAAGACGTCGGTGTCGGCCTTGAGGTGGGGGAGCCGGTTCTCCTGGAGGTAGCCGGCCCCGCCGCAGGCCTCGCGGCACATCTGGATGGTCGCCGTCGCGTGCGCGGTCTGGGCCACCTTGAGCCCCGCGGCCCGTGACTCGAGCTCGCGCTGCGCGGCCTCGTCGACGTCCTCGCCGTGCACGTGGACGGCGGTCTGGACGTCGTGCATCGTCTCGACCAGCGTGCCCTGCGCGAAGTGCAGGCCGTAGGTCTTGGCGAGCGCCGGCAGCAGCTTGCGCTGGTGCACGAGGTAGTCGTTGATGACGATCTCGCGGTCCTCGCCCGGGGCGGCGAACTGGCGGCGCACGTTGCCGTACCGGACGGCGATGTCGAGCGCGAGCTTGGTGGCCGAGGACGCCGAACCGCCGACGCTGACCCGGCCGCGGACCAGCGTCCCCAGCATGGTGAAGAAGCGGCGGGTCTCGTTCTCTATCGAGCTCGTGTAGGTGCCGTCGGCGGCGACCTGGCCGTACCGGTCCAGCAGCATGTCGCGCGGGACCTTCACGTGGTCGAAGCTCAGCCGGCCGTTGTCGACGCCGGGCAGGCCGGCCTTGGGGCCGTCGTCCCCGATCGTGACGCCCGCGCAGGGCGTCCCGTCCTCGTCGCGGATCGGCACGAGCCAGGCGTGCACCCCGTGGTTGGTGCCCTGGCTGATCAGCTGGGCGAAGACGACGGCCATGCGCCCGTCCTTGGCGGCGTTGCCGATGTAGTCCTTGCGGGCGGCCTGGTGCGGCGTGTGCAGGTCGAAGGTCTCGGTGGCCGGGTCGTAGGTGCACGTCGTCCGCAGCTGCTGGACGTCGGAGCCGTGACCGGTCTCCGTCATGGCGAAGCAGCCCGGCAGGTCGAAGCTCATGACGTCGCGCAGGTACCTCTCGTGCTGGCGCCGGGTGCCGAGCAGCTCCAGCGCGCCGCCGAACAGGCCCCACTGGACGCCGGCCTTGACCATCAGCGACAGGTCGGCGAAGGCCAGCATCTCGATGGAGGTCACCGAGGCGCCGGAGTCGGCCTCGCCGCCGAACTCCTCGGGGAAGCCGAAGCCGACGCGACCCGAGTCGGCCAGCTTCTTGGCGGCGCGGGTCACCCGCTCACGGGCCTCCTGCATGGTCTCGCCGTAGACCGGCAGGAAGTCGCGGTCCCCCAGGTTCGCCCGGGCGTCGCGGCGGACGTGTGCCCACCGGCCGTCCAGGACCTCCTGCAGGGCCTTCGGGTCGACCGACGCGGGCAGGCTGTTCGTCACTTGTCCTCCAGGGTGTGCGGTCCGTCCGTTCCGACAGCCGAGAGGCCGGCCCAGGCGAGATCGGTCAGGTGGGCGGTGAGCTCGGAGCGGAGCATGGGGCGCTGGGCACGGAGCCACCAGTCGGCGGCCGACCGGACCATGCCGACGACGCCGTGGCCCCAGGGCGCCGCGGCGCGGGCGTCGTGGCCGGAGCGCTCCAGCGCCAGACCGACGATCGCGGCCGCCTGCTCGCCGACGAGGTCGGACAGGCTGCTGATCGGGTCGCGGTCGGCCGGGCGGTCGCGCGCCTGCTGGTGGACGACGAAGCGGTACAGCTCGGGGTCGGCCTCGAGGAAGCCCAGGTAGGTGTCGATCGCCGCGGCGACCATCTCGCGCGGCTTGTCGCTGCTCTCGATCGCGTCCCGGAGCTTGGGCAGCAGCTGGGCGGCCACCCGCGTGCAGACGGCGACGTAGAGCTCGGTGCGGTCGGTGAAGTGCCGGTAGACGACGGTCTTGCTCGTCCCGGCCTCCGCCGCGATCTCGTCCATGCCCACGCCGGCGCCGTGCCGGGCGACGGCGGCCACGGTCGCCTGGACGAGCTGTTCCCGGCGTGCGCGCCGGTGCTCGTCCCATCTCGAGTCGCGCCGGTCACGTGTGTGGGTGATCTCGCCGGGCATTGCACCAGCCTGCGACGACGGTCTCACCGCCTCGGCTTTCATGTAACGAACAGTACCGCGTACTCTCAGTACCGGCCAGCCCGGCCACTCGCTCGATCAACTCGGAGGTCCCGATGGCAGCCCCGACCCGCAAGGCCGCGATCGTCGGCGGTAACCGGATCCCGTTCGCCCGCTCCAACACCGCCTACGCGCAGGCGTCCAACCAGGACATGCTGACCGCGACCATCGACGGGCTCGTCGCCCGCTTCGGCCTGCAGGACAAGCAGCTGGGGGAGGTCGTCGCCGGCGCCGTCCTCAAGCACGCGCGCGACTTCAACCTGACCCGGGAGTCCGTGCTCGGCTCCAGGCTCTCGGCGACGACGCCGGCCTACGACATCCAGCAGGCCTGCGGCACCGGCCTCGAGGCCGCGGTCCTGGTCGCGAACAAGATCGCCGTCGGCCAGATCGAGTCCGGCATCGCCGGTGGCGTCGACACCACCTCCGACGCCCCGCTCGCCGTCGGCGACGACCTGCGCCGCGTCCTCATCTCGCTCAACAACGCCAAGACGCTGCCCGACCGGCTCAAGGCGCTGGCGAGGATCCGCCCCGGCCAGCTCGTGCCCGAGATCCCGCGCAACGCGGAGCCTCGGACCGGCCTGGCGATGGGCGACCACGCCGCGATCACCGCGAAGGAGTGGGAGATCGGCCGCGAGGAGCAGGACGAGCTCGCCGTCCGCTCGCACCAGAACATGGCGGCCGCCTACGACCGCGGCTTCTTCGACGACCTGGTGACGCCGTTCCTCGGCCTGACCCGGGACAACAACCTGCGGCCCGACTCCTCCGTCGAGAAGCTCTCGACCCTCGAGCCGGTCTTCGGCAAGGGCGAGGGCGCCACGATGACGGCGGGGAACTCCACGCCGCTGACCGACGGCGCCTCCACCGTGCTGCTCGCGTCGGACGAGTGGGCCGCCGAGAACGGCCTGCCGGTGCTCGCCCACCTCGTCGACGCGCAGACCGCCGCCGTCGACTACGTGCACGGCGGCGAGGGGCTGCTGATGGCGCCGGTCTACGCCATGCCGGTGATGCTGGCCCGCAACGGCCTCACGCTGCAGGACTTCGACTTCTACGAGATCCACGAGGCGTTCGCCTCGACGGTGCTCTCGACGCTGAAGGCCTGGGAGGACCCGGCGTTCT
>DASQTE010000120.1:0-21360 GCA_035642035.1 Blastococcus sp. | reverse complement strand
CGCCACCGACCGCTACCGCCTGGCGGTGTCGGCGCTGGCCGGCGCCGAGGTGTCGGGCGAGCTCAGCGCCCTGCTCCCCGTGGCCCTGGTCGACGAGGTGCTCGCCGCCCTCGGGGACGACGGCCCGGCGACGATCCGGATCGCCGGGAACGAGATCACCGTCGAGCTGCCCGGCCGGACCGTCGGCGGCCGGCGGCTGGACCACGACTTCCCCGACTACCGGCGGATCCTGCACGGCTCGGCAGCCCACCGCGTCGACGTCGACGTCGCGGCGTTGCGGGCCCAGCTGGCGACCGCGCCCACCCTGGTGGTGCCGACCGGCCCGGACGGCGCCGAGGAGACCGCGACGGTGCTGACGCTGGGCCCCGTGGAGATCGGCGTGAACCGGGAGTTCCTGCTGGAGGCGCTCGACGTCGGCGCCGGCGGGCAGCTCGTGCTGGAGCTCGACGGGCCGATCACCCCGCTGGCCCTGCGCGACCCGGCGCGGCCGGGGGACGTCAGCATGCTGATGCCCATCCGCCTGCCCTAGGCCCCCTGCAGGGTCCCGCGGCGAGCCTGCGAGTCGTGGGGGGCAGGGGGTCCTTCTTCAGCTGAGCGGGCTGCGGGGGAGCAGGCGGTCGCTGATGATCCGCTTCTGGATCTCGCTGGTGCCCTCGAAGATCGTGGTCAGCCGGGCGTCGCGCCAGTGCCGCTCCACCTGCCGCTCGGTGGTGTAGCCGTTTCCCCCGTGCAGCTGCATGGCCTGGTTGGTCACCCGGATCGACATCTCGGTCGCCTCGAGCTTCACCATCGACGCCTCCTTCGCGACCGGCAGGCCGAGGTCGAGCAGGTGGGCGACCTGCCGGTAGAAGGCGCGCGACTGCTCGATCTGCGCGGCCATCTCCGCGACGGCGAAGCGCAGCGCCTGGAAGTCGCCGATCGGGTGGCCGAACTGCTCGCGCTCCTGCAGGTAGAGGATCGAGTCCTCCAGCGCCGCCCGCGCCAGCCCGACCGCGCGCGCCGCGGTGTGCACCCGGGCGGTGTTGAGGAACTTCTGCGCCTCGGCGAAACCGGCCTGCTCGGCGGCCTTGCCTTCCTCGTCGCTGTCCTCGCGCGCGGCCTGGGCCTGGTCGATCACGTTCTCGCGCGGGATCCGGACGCCGTCGAACGTGAGGTCCCAGGTCAGAAAGCCGTGGTAGCCGATCTTGTCGATGGGGTGGCCGGAGAGGCCCTCGGGGAACTCACCGCGCTCCTTCTCCAGCAGCAGGTTGAGCAGGCCGGCCGACCGCGACTCCCCCTCCTCCGCGTCGCGCTCGCGCACGAGCACCTGAATGAAGTCGGCGGCCTTGGCGTTGCCGCACCAGCGCTTGCGGCCGGTCACCACCCACTCGTCGCCGTCGAGCACCGCGCGGGTCTGCACGCCGGCCAGGTCCGAGCCGGCGTCGGGCTCGGAGAGGGCGATCGCGCCGATCCAGTCGCCGCGGGCGCTGCGGGCCATCAGGTCGTGCCGGCGGTCGGCGTCGGGCACCGCCGTCCCCAGGCCCTGGGACCGGGCCAGGATGCTGGCCGTCGACATCCAGGCGCGGGCCAGCTCCTCGCTGACCATGCAGTACTCGAAGACGCCGAGCCCCAGACCACCCTGCTCGGCGGGCACGGTGATGCCGAAGTAGCCGAGCTCGGCCAGGCGGCCGAGGAGGGACGCCGCGATCTCACCCTTCTGCGGGTCGAGCTCGTTCGCGACCGGCAGCACCTCGTCCATGGCGAAGCGGCGGGCCTGCTCCTGCAGCTCCTCCCGCTCGGGCGTGTGCCACGGGGGCAGCAGCACCGGCGGCTCGGGCTGCCAGGTCTCGTTCTCGCTCGACGGCATCGTCGGGTCTCTCCTCGGCAGGCGGGGATGATCACGTTCACCTTGGTCGCGTGCCCTTCCCTCCGCACGCCGCCGTCACCCATGAGGTGAGCAGCCTCACCAGCGATGATGGGCCGGTGAGCGTGCCCGGCATCGACGTCCCCGACCATCGCGGCCGCACCGGCCTGGACCGGGTCGGGCGCGACCTGGACGGCAATCCCGACGTCGTCGTGACAGACGTCGAGCTGCTGGCCAGCGGCTGGCACGTGCTGCGGAGGACCACCCTCGAGCGCCGCCGCAGCGACGGCGAGTGGGTGACCGAGCAGCGCGAGACCTACGACCGCGGCAACGGCGCGACGATGCTCGTCTACGACGTCGAGCGGCGCACCGTGCTGCTCACCCGGCAGTTCCGCTACCCGGTCTACGTCAACGGCCACCCGGACGGGCTGCTGATCGAGGCCGCCGCCGGGCTCCTGGACGACGACGCCCCGGAGGTCGCCGTGCGCCGCGAGGTCGAGGAGGAGCTCGGGGTCGCCGTCGGCGAGGTGCAGCACGTGTTCGACGTCTTCATGAGCCCCGGCTCGGTGACCGAGCGGCTGCACTTCTACGCCGCGCCCTACCGACCGCACGACCGCACGACCGCCGGCGGCGGGCTCGAGGAGGAGGGCGAGGACATCGAGGTCCTCGAACTGCCCTTCGACGACGCGCTCGCCATGATCGACGACGGCCGGATCGCCGACGCCAAGACGATCATGCTGCTGCAGTGGGCGGCCCTGCGCGGGCCGTTCAGGAGCTGACGCGGTCCTCCGCCAGCCGGACGTAGTGGTCGACCAGCGAGGCGTCGTCGACGGCGCCCGTGTTGACCGCCTTGGCCGCGTCGACCCCCTGGAACAGCTTCTTCAGCGGCACCTCGAGCCGCTTGCCGGTGCGGGTGTGCGGCACGCCGGGCACCGCGATGATCTCGTCGGGCACGTGCCGCGGGGACGCCTGCTCGCGGATCGCCGTCCGCAGCTGCGCCTGCAGCTCCTCGGTCAGCTCCTCCCCCGGCGCGAGCTGCACGAACAGCGGCATCCAGTAGCCGCCGTCGCGCTGCTCCACGCCGAGGACGACGCAGTCGAGGACGGCCGGGATGGACTCGACCGCCGCGTAGATGTCGGCCGTGCCCATCCGGACGCCGCCGCGGTTGAGCGTGGAGTCCGAGCGGCCGGTGATGATGCAGGTGCCGCGCTCGGTGATCTCCAGCCAGTCGCCGTGCCGCCACACCCCTGGCCACGGCTCGAAGTACGCCTCGCGGTAGCGCGTGCCGTCGGGGTCGTTCCAGAAGTACAGCGGCATCGACGGCATCGGCTCCGTGACCACCAGCTCGCCGAGCTCGCCGGTGACCGGCCGGCCGTCCTCGTCCCAGGAGGCGACGGCGACGCCCAGCATCGGCCGCTGGAGCTCGCCCGCCGTCACGGGCAGCAGCGGCGAGCTGCCGATGAACCCGCAGGCGACGTCGGTCCCGCCCGAGGCGGAGGTCAGCTGCAGGTCGGTGCCGACGGCGTCGTAGACCCAGGTGTAGGACGCCGCGGGCAGCGGGGAGCCGGTGCAGGCCAGGACGCGCAGCGCCGAGAGGTCGTGGTCGTCTCCGGGGCGGACGCCGGCCTTCTGGCAGGCCATGAGGTAGCCGGGGCTGGTGCCCAGGAAGGTCACCCCGAGCCGGGCGGCGAGCGCAAACTGGGCGTCGACGGTCGGATAGGCCGGCGCGCTGTCGTGCAGCACCGCGGTGGCGCCGGTGAGCAGCGAGGACACCACGACGTTCCACATCATCCAGGCGGTGGACGTGTACCAGTAGAAGCGGTCGCCGGGCTCGAGCCCCTGGTGCAGCAGCCCCGACTTCAGCTGCTCCAGCACCACCCCGCCGTGCGAGTGCACGATGCCCTTGGGCAGCCCCGTCGTCCCGGAGGAGTAGAGGATCCAGAGCGGGGAGTCGAAGGGCAGCGGCTCGAACGCCGGCTCCTGCTCGTCCGCGACCGCCTCCCCCCACGCCAGTGCGCCGTCGGGCACAGCGTCCGGGAACAGCCGGGGGACGGCGACCGTCGTCCGCAGCGTGGGCAGGCCGGCGCGCAACTCGGCGACGACGTCGCGCCGGTCGTGCTCCCGGCCGTTGAACCGGTACCCGTCCACGGCCACGAGGACGACGGGCTCGATCTGGGCGAACCGGTCGAGGACGGCGCGGGTGCCGAAGTCCGGCGCGCAGGAGGACCACACCGCACCGATGGCCGCCGTACCGAGGAAGGCGACGACCGCCTCCGGGATGTTGGGCAGGTAGCCGACGACGCGGTCGCCCTTCCGGACCCCGAGCCGCCGGAGCGTGGCGGCGAACGCGCCGACCTGGCCGCGCAGCGACGCCCAGGACACCTCGACGGTCTCGGCGTCCTCCGCGGCGACGAGCAGGGCCGGGTGGGCATCGGTGGCGTGCCGCAGCGCCTGCTCGGCGTAGTTGACCGTCGTCCCGGGGAACCACACGGCGCCGGGCATGCTCCGGTCGGTCAGGACCCGGTCGTCGGGGACGTCGGGCAGCACGCCGGTCCAGCCGGCCAGGTCACCCCAGAACTGGTCGAGGTGCTCGACCGACCAGCGCCACAGGGCGTCGTAGTCGGGCGGGTCCCCGAAGGAGAGCCCGCGACGCTCCTCCACCCAGCGGGCGAAGGCCGCCATGCGGGTCGAACGCATGCTCTCGGGCGTCGGCTCCCACAGCACCTCGTTCACAACCGCACCATGCCATCCTGACCGCGCGTCCACCACGCGCAGCGACGACCGCCGAGGAGCACCGTGGAGCCCGACGAGCGCAACGTGCTGGGCGGGCCGCTGGAGCCCTGCGGCACCGAGCCCCTCACCGGCTTCTACCGGGACGGTTGCTGCAGCACCGGTCCGGAGGACCTCGGCTCGCACACCGTCTGCGCCGTCGTCTCCGCGGACTTCCTCCGCATGCAGCGCGACCTCGGGAACGACCTCTCCACCCCGCGCCCCGAGTACGGCTTCCCGGGCCTGCGGCCCGGCGACCGGTGGTGCGTGGTGGCGGTGCGGTGGCTGCAGGCCTACCAGGCGGGCGCGGCGGCCGGCGTCGTCCTGGCCGCCACGAACGCCCGCGCGCTGGACATCGTGCCGATGGAGGCGCTGCGCCAGCACGCGGTCGACGTCCCGGACGACGTCAGCGGGCTGGAATGAACGCCCGCCGGAGGGCGCTGCCCAGGGAATGAGCGATCTCCTCGACCTGCCGGTGTCCACGCTCCAGGGCGACCCGACGACGCTGCGCGACCTGACGGGCGGCCGGCCGGCCCTCCTCGTCAACGTGGCCAGCCGCTGCGGGCTCACCCCGCAGTACGCGGCCCTCGAGGCCCTCCACGAGGAGTACGGCAGCCGCGGGTTCACCGTCGTCGGCCTGCCGTGCAACCAGTTCATGGGCCAGGAGCCGGGCACCGCCGACGAGATCGCCGAGTTCTGCTCCGCGACCTACGGCGTCACGTTCCCCATGACCGAGAAGGTCGAGGTCAACGGCCCGGGCGCGCACCCGCTCTTCCGCGAGCTCACGTCGGTCCCCGACGTCGACGGGCAGGGCGGCGACGTCGCCTGGAACTTCGAGAAGTGGGTCATCGGGGGCCAGGGCGAGGTCGTCGCGCGGTTCCGCCCGCGGACCCTGCCGGACGCCCCCGAGGTCCGGGCGGCGATCGAGTCGGTATTGCCCGCCTGACCTCAGCGCGGGCTGTCGGCCGCCGGCTGGGGCGGGCGCGGGCTGCTGCGTCGCCGGCGGGACTTGGTGCCGTACATGGCCCGGTCGGCGCGCGCCATCAGCTCGTCCGGGTCCTCGCCGGCCCGGCCGAGCGCGCTGCCGACGCTGACCCCGATGGGCAGCGCCCCGGCCGACGTCCGCACCGGCGCACCCATCCCCGCCTCCACCTGGCAGGCCAGCGCGGCCAGGGCCGCCTCGTCCGCGCCGGGGCTGAGCAGCACGAACTCGTCGCCGCCGAGGCGGGCGACCACGTCGTCGGGCCCGGCCAGGTGGCGGAGCCGCCGGGCCAGCTCGACCAGCAGCTGGTCGCCGGCGGCGTGCCCGTACCGGTCGTTGACCTGCTTGAACCGGTCGACGTCGCAGAAGAGCAGCCCGCAGCCGGCGCCCGTCGCGGCGTCCAGGTGCTGCTTCAGGGCCTCGAACACCACGCGCCGGTTGCCGACGCCGGTCAGCGGGTCGGTGCTGGCCAGCAGGTCGCTCAGCGCCTCGCGCTCGCGCTGCTCGGTGACGTCGGACCCGACGAAGGCGGTGGCGTAGGGGCGGCCGGCCCCGTCGACGAGCACGCTGTTGTGCAGCGCCACGCGCCGCCGGGTCCCGCCCGCGGCCAGCCAGTCGACCTCCGCCGGGAGCAGGTGCTCACCCGACATCGCGGCGGCGACGGCCGCCCGCGCCAGGTGCACCTCCTCGGGGATGACCAGCACGTCCCACAGGAAGCGGTCGAGCAGGTCGGCCGCCGCGCGTCCCGTGAAGCGCTCCAGGGCGGGGTTGGCCAGCAGGATCCGGCCGTTCCCGTCGACCACGCAGACAAGGGAGTCGGTCGCCTCGACGAGGGCGTGCGACAGCTGGGCGGCGGAGAAGCGGACGGGTTCGGGGTGAGCGGTCACGCCGTCCTCCTTCGATCCGCAGCAGGTCGTCCGGCCTCGTGCCTGACGTGGTTCATATCGGTCCTGGCCGGTCCGCACCTGACGCCGCGCCGCCCGGCATCCCCCCATGGGGGCAGGCTCGTCGGCGTCGCAGCCGCGCGCGAGGGGCAGGTAAGGTAAGCCTTCCTTATCGCCCCGTCCCCGGGAGCCGCACGTGACCGCCGCGACCGCCGCCCCCGCCCGGGGCCCCGCGGTACCGCGGCGACGTCCCGCCCGGTCACGGCGCTGGATCGGCCTCGTCCTCCTCCTCGCCCTCACCGCCGTCGCCTGCCTGGCGAGCATCGCGATCGGGACCCGATCGATCGGGCTCGGCGAGGTCTGGCGGGCGCTGTTCGACAGCGGCCTCTCCAGCGAGGAAGCAGTGATCGTCCGCCGGCTCCGCGTCCCGCGCACGGTGCTCGGCCTGATGGTCGGCATGGCGCTGGGCGTGGCCGGTGCGCTGATGCAGGGGCACACCCGCAACCCCCTCGGCGATCCCGGTCTGCTCGGGGTCACGGCCGGGGCGAGCCTGGCCGTCGTCCTGTCGATCGCCTGGCTGGGCATCAGCACGCCGTCCGGCTACGTCTGGTTCGCCTTCCTCGGCGCCCTGGCCGGCACCGTGGCCGTCTACCTGATCGGCTCCGCCGGCCGCGGCGGCGCCACACCGGTCACCCTCGCCCTCGCCGGGGCCGCGCTGTCGGCGCTGCTCTACGGGCTCGTCCGCGCCGTCCTGGTCACCGACCAGCAGACGCTGGACAGCTTCCGCTTCTGGGTGGTCGGTTCGCTGGCCGGCCGGGACGCCGACGTCGCGGAGCAGGTGGCCCCGTTCATCGCCCTCGGCCTGCTGCTCGCGGTGGCGAACGGCCCGGCGCTCGACCTGCTCGGCCTCGGCGAGGACGTCGCCCGCGGGCTGGGCCAGCGGATCTGGCTGGCCCGGGCGGTCGGGCTGGCCGCGATCACGCTGCTCGCCGGGGCCGCGACGGCGGCCTGCGGGCCGATCGCGTTCGTCGGCCTCGTCGTGCCGCACGCCGTCCGCGCCGTCACCGGCTCCGACCACCGCTGGCTGATCCCGTGCTCCGCCCTCGCGGGCGCCGTCCTGCTGCTCACCGCCGACGTAGTCGGCCGGGTGGTCGTGCGGCCCGGGGAGCTGCAGGTGGGGATCGTGCTGGCGCTCATCGGCGCGCCGTTCTTCATCGCCCTGGTCCGGCGCCGGAAGACGGTGGGGCTGTGACCGTCGAGGCGGCACCCCGGCCGATCCCCGCGGCGCGCCGGTCCGGCACCGTCGTCCGCGTCGGGCCGGTCTCGGGCGTCGTGCGCTGGCGGCAGCTGGTCGTCCCGCTGGCCGGCTTCGTCGTCCTCGTGCTGCTGTCGGCGGTCAGCCTGGGTCGCGGCGACTTCCCGATCAGCGTCCCGGACGTCCTGCGGACGCTCGTCGGCCTCGGCGAGGGCGCGCAGGACTTCATCATCCTCGAGCTCCGGGCACCCCGGATCGCCGTGGGTCTGCTCGTCGGCCTGGCCCTGGGTGTCGCCGGCGCGCTCTTCCAGACCTTCGCCCGCAACCCGCTGGCCTCCCCCGACACCCTCGGCATCACCATGGGCGCCTCCGTGGGGGCCGTCGCCGCGATCGTGCTGAGCTCCGGCGGCGCGGTCGCCGGCCTCGGCATCCCGTTCGCCGCGCTGATCGGCGCGCTGCTGGTCGGCGTCCTCCTCTTCGTCCTCACCTGGCGGGCCGGCATCGACGGCTACCGGCTGGTGCTCGTCGGCATCGCGCTGTGGTCGGTGTGCACCGCCCTGGTCGACTGGCTGCTCACCAACGCCGAGATCTACGACGCCGCGTCCGCCTACGTGTGGATCACCGGGTCGCTCAACGCCCGCACGTGGGAGAACGCGGTGCCCCTCGCGGTGGCGCTGACCGTCCTCCTCCCCCTCGCCCTGGCGGCGAGCCGCTCGCTCGCCGTCCTCCAGTTCGGCGACGACACCGCGCGGGGGCTCGGCGTCCGGCTCCAGACGGCGCAGGCGGCCGTCGTCCTCATCGCCATCGGCTGCGTGGCCTTCGCCGTCTCCGCGGCCGGGCCGATCACGTTCGTCGCCCTGGTGGTGCCGCAGATCGCCGTCCGGCTGACCGGCGGCTCGCGTCCCCCGCTGCTGGCCTCCGGGCTGCTCGGCGCCGCGCTGGTCGTCGGCGCCGACCTGGTGACCCGCACCGTGCTCCCGGAGGCGCTGCCGGTGGGCATCATCACCGCCGTCCTCGGCGCCCCGTACCTGCTCTGGCTCCTGGTCCGCGGAAGGCGGCAGTTCACGTGAGGACGACCCAGCCGTGACCCAGACGCTGAAGCCGGAGACGTCGGTGCCGGGCGGACGGGTCCGTCTCGCCGCCGAGCAGGTCACGCTCGCCTACGACGACCACGTCGTCGTCCGCGACCTCGACCTGCAGCTGACCGAGGGCTCGTTCACCGCGATCGTCGGGCCGAACGGCTGCGGCAAGTCCACGCTGCTCCGTGCCCTGGGCCGGCTGATGCGGCCGACCGGCGGCCAGGTCCTGCTGGACGGCCAGGCGATCGCCCGGACGCCGACCCGCGAGGTCGCCAAGGTGCTCGGCCTGCTCCCCCAGTCGCCGATCGCGCCGGACGGCCTCAGCGTGGCCGACCTGGTGGCGCGCGGCCGGCACCCGCACCAGTCCTGGCTGCGCCAGTGGTCGCGCGACGACGAGGCGGTGGTCGCCGAGGCGCTGAGCTGGACCGACATGGCGGAGCTGGCCGACCGACCGGTCGACGAGCTGTCCGGCGGGCAGCGGCAGCGCGCCTGGATCTCGATGGCGCTGGCGCAGGGCACCGACCTGCTGCTGCTCGACGAGCCGACGACGTACCTCGACCTCTCGCACCAGATCGACGTCCTCGAGCTGGTCGGCCGGCTGCACGCCGAGCGCGGCCGCACCGTCGTCGTCGTCCTGCACGACCTCAACCTCGCCGCCCGCTACGCCCAGCGGCTGGTGGCGATGAAGGACGGCGTGCTGGTGAGCTCGGGCCGTCCCCAGGAGGTGCTCACCGAGCAGCTGCTCGCCGACGTCTTCGACCTGGAGGCGCGCGTCCTGCCGGACCCGGTGTCCGGGACGCCGATGGTCGTCCCGGTCCGCCGGCTGCGCTGAGCCCCTACCGACTCTTGGTTAGGGCAGGCTAACCTTCCTCGCAACCGGGGATGATCATGCATCCCCTCACCCGAGGGAGTTCCGTTGCACCGCACCTCTCGCCGCCTCCTCGGCGGCCTCCTGGCCCTGGGCGTCACCGTGGGCGCCACCGCCTGCGGAGACGACGGCGCCGGCCCGACCGGCACGGCGTCCGCCGAGGGCGGCTGGTCGTTCACCGACGACCTCGGCACCACCGTCGAGCTGGACGAGGCACCGACCCGCATCGCGGGTCTCAACGACCTCGCGGCCTCGCTGTGGAACTACGGCATCGAGCCGGTCGCCACCTTCGGCCAGACCTCCGCCGAGGACGACGTGGCCTTCGAGGGCCGGGACCTCTCCGACGTCGCGATCGTCGGCTCGGCCTACGGCGAGATCGACCTCGAGGCGCTGGCCGCCGCCGACCCCGACCTCATCGTCACCACGATCTACCCGGCCGACTCGTCGGGCGAGATCCCTGCGGACACCGCCGGCTACGGCTTCAACGACATGGCCCAGCAGCAGCAGGTGGCCGAGATCGCGCCGATCGTGACCATCGCCTACCGCGGCTCGGCCGCCGACGTCATCGAGCGGGTGGTCGACCTCGCCTGGGCCCTGGGCGTCGACACCGAGGGCGGCGAGGTCGCCGCGGCGCGGGCCGACTTCGAGGCGGCGTCGGAGACCCTGACCGAGGCCGCCGGCAGCGGCGTGAGCGTGCTGCCGGTGTTCGCCACCGAGGCCGACGGGTGGTGGATGGCCAAGGCCGCCGACGACCCGCAGCTCGCGCTCTACCAGGACCTCGGCGTGACCTTCGTCGACCCCGGCGGCGAGGACTACTTCTGGAACGCCGTGGGCTGGGAGGAGGTCCCGGACCACCCCAGCGACGTGCTCCTCTACTCGCTGCGGTTCAGCATGACCCCCGAGGAGATCGCCGGGCAGCCGACCGCGGCGCTGCTCCCGGCGGTGCAGGCGGGGCAGCTCCACCCGTGGAAGTACATCGGGCCCGACTACGTCGCCCAGGCCGCCTACATGGAGGAGCTGGCCGGCTACCTCACCGAGGCGCAGAAGGTGACCTGACGCCCGTCTCAGGAGGACAGCGCCGCCGGGGTCTCCGGCAGCGGGGACGGCGCGGGCGCGGCCCGCGCCGTCTGCGCCAGGACGATTCCGGTGAGGACGACGACGCCCCCGGTGACCTGCCAGCCGGTGAGGACCTGCTCCAGCCACACCCACGCGACGATCGAGGCGAACACCGGCTCGACCGTCGCGACCAGTCCCGCCGCCGTGGGCGCCAGGTGCCGCAGCGCGGCGATCGACAGCCAGAACGGCACGGCGGCTCCCATGACGACGATCCACACCACCAGCACCCAGAGCGGCAGCTCCGCCGAGCCCAGCGAGATCGGGACCGGCTCGGCGAGCACCCCGGCGTCGAACTGCCACCACGGGGCCGCGGCCGCCCAGAAGAGGGCCGCTGCCACGAAGCTCCAGCAGGTGAGCGTCACCGGGTCGCGGGTGACGGTGCCGCGCTCGCCCATCAGGTAGTAGGTGGCCAGACAGATCGCGGCCAGCAGCGCGGCACCGACACCGATCGGGTCCAGCGAGCCGCCGCCCTGCCAGACCTCGGCGACGAGCACGAGGCCCGACAGCGAGAGCAGCAGCGCCACCCACAGCCGGCCGCGGACCTTCTCGTGCCGCACCAGCCAGACGTAGAGGGCGATCAACACCGGCGCGGTCATCTCGAAGACCAGCGCGATGCCGACCGGCATCCGGCCGATCGCCACGTAGTAGAGGTACTGGGTGAGCGCCACGCCCACCACGCCGAAGGCGGCGAGGAAGGGCACCTCGCGCCAGGTGATCCGCAGCCGCTGGGGCGCGACCAGCGCCAGGGCGACCAGCAGCACCACGGCGGCACCCGTGCAGCGCAGGGCGGTGAGCCGGGTCGGCGGGATCCCCGCCTGGAGCGCCAGCGTCGACACCGTGCCGTTCACGGCGAAGAACCCCGCGGCGAGCAGGGTGAGGGCGTAGCCGACGGCGGGGCGGGCGGTGCGGGGCACGTTCGCGACGGTAGTCCCCGTCGGCCGGATAGCCACCTACCGACTCCCGCGCGCCGCCCGACGGGCGCGGTCCCGCACTCCTCCGGCACGCCTTTCCGGCCGCCGGACCGACGGTCTCGTCAGCGCCGGGCCCGGATCGCTACTGTTCGGTGACACAGACTCGCTCCGAACGACGGGATCCGCAGCATGACCACCACCGAGCAGGACGTTGCCGAGCCCGACTCGCCCTTCGGGCCGGAGGCCGCGCGCAACCTGTGGCTGCACTTCTCCCGCATGGGCGGCTACGCCGAGAGCCCCCCGCCGGTCATCGTCCGCGGCGAGGGCGCGCGGATCTTCGACGACCGCGGCAGGGCCTTCCTCGACGGCCTGGCCGGGCTGTTCGTCGTCCAGGCGGGGCACGGGCGCCGCGTGCTGGCCGAGGCGGCTGCCCGCCAGGCCGAGCAGCTCGCCTTCTTCCCGCTGTGGTCCTACGCCCACCCGGCGGCCATCGAGCTGTCCCAGCGTCTGGCGTCGGCCGCCCCGGGCGACCTGAACCGGGTCTTCTTCACCACCGGCGGCGGCGAGGCCGTCGAGACGGCGTGGAAGGCGGCCAAGCAGTACTTCAAACTGCTCGGCAAACCGCAGAAGACGAAGGTCATCAGCCGTGCGGTCGCCTACCACGGCACCACGCAGGGGGCGCTGTCCATCACCGGCATCCCGGCGCTCAAGGAGGCCTTCGAGCCGCTGGTGCCCGGCACCTTCCGGGTGCCCAACACCAACATCTACCGGGCGCCCCTCTTCGGCGACGACCCCAAGGCCTTCGGCCGGTGGGCGGCCGACCAGATCGAGCAGCAGATCCTCTTCGAGGGGCCGGACACCGTGGCCGCCGTCTTCCTCGAGCCGGTGCAGAACGCCGGCGGCTGCTTCCCGCCCCCGCCGGGCTACTTCGACCGCGTGCGGGAGATCTGCGACCGGCACGACGTCCTGCTCGTCAGCGACGAGGTCATCTGCGCCTTCGGCCGGCTCGGCACGACCTTCGCGTGCGAGAAGTTCGGCTACGTGCCGGACATGATCACCTGCGCCAAGGGCATGACGTCGGGATACTCGCCGATCGGCGCGATGATCGCCTCCGACCGCGTCATGGAGCCGTTCCTGCAGGGCTCGGCGAGCTTCCCGCACGGGTACACCTTCGGCGGGCACCCCGTCAGCTCGGCGGTCGCGCTGGCCAACCTCGACATCTTCGAGGAGGAGGGGCTCAACCGGCACGTGCTGGAGACCGAGGGGGCGTTCCGGTCCACCCTCGAGCGACTGCTCGACCTGCCGATCGTCGGTGACGTGCGCGGCGACGGCTTCTTCTACGGGATCGAGCTGGTCAAGGACAAGGCGACCAAGGAGACCTTCGACGACGCGGAGTCCGAGCGCCTGCTGCGGGGGTTCCTCTCCGGTGCGCTGTTCGAGGCCGGCCTCTACTGCCGGGCCGACGACCGCGGCGACCCCGTCGTCCAGCTCGCGCCGCCGCTCATCTGCGGCCAGGCCGAGTTCGACGAGATGGAGCAGATCCTGCGCTCGGTGCTGTCGGAGGCCTGGTCCCGGCTCTAGGCGTCACCGCCCGGTGAGCCGGGTCATCGCCCGGTCGAGGAGCCGCGCCGGGCGGCCGGTCCGCCGCTCGGACGCGTCGATCAGACCGGCCAGCCGGATGCCGGCGTTGACGCCGGCCCAGCGCAGGGGCTCGGGCTCGAAAGGTGGGGAACGGTGCCCGACCCACGGCAGCCGGACGAGGTCGCTGTCCCGGCCGGTGACGAGGTCGGCCAGCGTGCGCCCGGCGAGGTTCGCCAGGGCGACGCCGTCCCCGCTGTAGCCGCCGGCGTGGGCGAGCCCGGTCCGGGGGTCGTAGGTCACCGAGGGCCACCAGTCCCGGGGCACGCCGAGCACCCCGCCCCAGCGGTGGCTGACGCGGACGTCGGCCATTGCCGGGAACAGCTCGACGAGGCTCCGCCGCAGGGCGTCGTGGATCCCGCGGGCGTGCTCCGCCGCCGCGGAGGTGCGCGACCCGAAGCGGTACGGCGCACCCCGGCCGCCGAACACGACGCGACCGTCCCTGGTGCGCTGGGCGTAGACGACGAGCCGGCGCGCGTCGCCCAGGGTCTCGCGCCCGCCCCAGCCGATCTCGGCCCAGGCCGCGTCGGGCAGCGGCTCGGTGGCCAGGACGAGCGAGTGGACGGGGACGACGGCGCGGCGATGACCCCGCAGCGACGGCGTGTAGCCCTCGAGCGCCCGGACGACCACGCGGGCCTGCACCTCCCCGGCCCGGCTGCGCACGCGGTGCGGCTCGATCTCGGTGACCGGCGTCCCCTCGTGGACGACGACGCCGAGCCGCTCCACGGCGTCGGCCAGCCCACGGACCAGCCGTGCCGGGTCCACGGCGGCGCAGTGCGGCGTGAAGGTGCCGCCGTGGACGCCGTCGGCGGCGACCCGCGCGCGGGCCTCCGCACGGGACAGCCAGCGCAGGTCCTCCTCACCCGCGCCCCGCTCCCGGCCGAGGGCGACCTCAGCGGCGAGCCGCCGGGCCTGCAGCGGCGTGGTCGCCAGGCACAGGTAGCCGCCCTTGGCCGCGGCGGCGTCGATGCCCTCGGCGTCGGCCACCTGCAGCACCTCGTCGACGGTGGCCCACGCGGCGCTCTGCCAGGCTGCGGCCGCGGCGGGGGACGAGGCCGCGGCGACCGCGTCCCACCCGACCGGGAGCAGGCCCGACAGCCAGCTGCCGTTGCGGCCGGAGGCGCCGAAGCCCGCGAACTCCCGCTCGAGGACGACGATGCGCAGGCGCGGGTCCCGGCGGGCGAGGTAGTACGCCGTCCACAGCCCGGTGTACCCGGCGCCGACCACGGCGACGTCGGCCTCGATGCTGCCGGTCAGGGCCGGCCGCCGGCGCTCGAGGTCGCCGGCGGGCAGGCCGTCGTGCCACAGGGACAGCGACCGCGGCGGACGCGGTGTCGGCACGGGAGCCCTGGACGCCGCTACTCCCCCGCCTTGCCCGCGGGGACGCAGAGCACGGGCCGGTCGGAGATCTGCAGCAGCCTGTGCGGCACCGAGCCGAGGATGGCGCCGCGCAGCGGGCTCTCCCCGCTGGTGCCGACGACGATCACCCGCGAGTCGTGCCGGTCGGCCGCGTCGACCAGCGCCTGGGCGGGCTTGGCGTCGAGCACCTCGACGACGGTCCGCACCCCGGCGGCCTCGGCCTCGGCGACCGCGTGCTCGACCGCGGCCCGCCCGATCTCGGCCAGCGCCCGCTGGTGGGCGCGGAACTCCTCGCCCATGCCACCGGGAGGCTCTGCGCCGTAGACCAGGACCAGCGGCTCGTCGAAGCGTGCCGCCAGCGAGACGGCCATCGCCAGCGCCGGCCGGGAGCCGGGCGACTCGTCGTAACCGAGGACGACGCTCATCGCAGGTCCTCGTCGACGTCGATCCGGTCGCCGGCGATCCCGGGCCGCTCCTGCCAGTACCGGCCGTCCTTGGCCCGCCAGACGAACATCACGACCAGGCCGACGAGGAAGATCCCGATGCCGATCACCAGCGGTGGGCCGACGCCGAGCCAGGCGGCGCCCGTGTAGGAGTTCTCCGGGTCGGCGAGGTCGCGGATGGAGAGACCCAGCAGCCAGATGAGCAGCGCCGAGCCGATCAGCGGCCCCACGCCGATGAGGAAGAACGCCGAGACGCTGTGGGTGAGCCGGCGCCGGTTGTAGACCGCGCAGGCGATGCCGGTCAACGCGTAGTAGAAGGCGATGAGCAACGACAGCGCGGTGATGGTGTCGAACAGCGCGTTCTCGCTGAGCAGGCTCACGGCGACGAACCAGATGCTGGCGATGCCGCCGACCCACCAGGTGGAGACGTCCGGGGTGCGGTGCCGCGGGTCGATGTGGCCGAAGCGGCGCGGCAGTGCGTGCCGGCGGGCCATCGACAGGCCGGTGCGGGACGCGGGCAGGATGGTCGTCTGCGTGGAGGCGATCGCCGCGGTCGCCACGGCCAGCAGGACCACCCAGTCCCAGCCGCCCATGACCTCCGTGGACAGCAGCGCGAAGATCGCCTCCTCCTCGTCGGCGTTCTCCGAGAGGTACTCGGTGCCGGCGAAGGCGAGGACGGCGATGGTCACCCCGACGTAGGTCACCAGCAGCACGACGGTCGAGACGATGGCCGCACGGCCCGAGGTCTTCCTCGAGTCCCGCGTCTCCTCGGTGAGGTTGACCGCCGACTCCCAGCCCCAGTAGGCGAACACGCCGAGCAGGAGCCCGGCGGAGAGCGCCCCGGCCCCGGCGCCGAACGGGTTGAGCCAGCCCCAGCTCGGGTCGAGGCCGCCGAGCGGGCTGTCGCCGCTGAGCCCCCGGACGAGCGCCACCACGCCGAACACCAGCAGGGCGACCGTCTGCGCCAGGATCAGTACGTTCTGCAGCCGCGCCGACAGCTCGGTGCCGAGCACGCAGATCCAGGTCATCAGCAGGATCACCAGCACGGTCAGGACGAGAACCACGGCCGTGTTCTCGGCCAGGCTGTCCAGGTTGACCGTGCGCAGGGTGAAGACCACGCCGACGTTGGCCAGGGAGCCGATGATCAGGATGCCGGTCATCGCGATGGCCCAGCCGCCGATCCACCCGAGCCACGGCCCCATCGCCCGGGTCACCCAGGAGAAGGTGGTGCCGCAGTCGGGGTCGACCCGGTTGAGCGCCGCGAAGGCGGACGCGATGAGCAGCATCGGCACGAAAGAGGCCAGGAGCGCGCCTGGCGCGTTCACCCCCATGATCGCGACCAGCGCCCCGAGGATGGCCGCCAGCGAGTAGGCCGGCGAGGTCGAGGCCAGCCCGATCACCAGGGCGTCGAGGAAGCCGATGGCACCCGGGCGGAGCGTCTGCTCCTCGTCGGGTCGGACGGCGGGGCTTGCCGGGTCCACGGTCATTCGACGGTTATCGCAGCCCAGACGCAGATCGGCAAGGGTTTGCCGGTTCCAACACTGTTACGGCGACGGAAGTCGTGGCTAGGGTGACCGGAACCCAACGGAGGTCCTGCATGCGCATCCTGCTCGTCGGTGCCGGCGGAGTGGGCGGGGCGATCACCTCGATCGCCGCGCGCCGCACGTTCGTGGAACACCTCGTCGTCGCCGACTACGACCTCGCCCGTGCCGAGAAGGCGGTCGCCGCCGCGGGCGACCCGCGGTTCGTCGCCGCCCGGGTCGACGCGACCGACGAGGCCGCCCTCGCGACCCTGCTTGCCGAGCACCGCTGCGACGCGCTGCTCAACGCCACCGACCCGCGGTTCGTCATGCCGCTGTTCCGGGCGGCACTGGCCGCCGGCGTGCACTACCTGGACATGGCGATGTCCCTGTCCCGGCCCCACCCGGAGCGCCCGTACGAGGAGGTGGGCGTCAAGCTCGGGGACGAGCAGTTCGCCATGGCCGCCGAGTGGGAGGCCTCGGGCCGGCTCGCGCTGGTCGGCATGGGGATCGAGCCCGGTCTGGCCGACGTCTTCGCCCGCTACGCCGCCGACCACCTGTTCACCGACATCGAGGAGCTGGGCGTCCGGGACGGCTCGAACCTGACCGTGCGGGGCCACGACTTCGCGCCGTCGTTCAACATCTGGACGACGATCGAGGAGTGCCTGAACCCGCCGGTGATCTATGAGCGGGACCGCGGCTGGTTCACCACCGAGCCCTTCAGCGAGCCGGAGATCTTCGACTTCCCCGAGGGCATCGGCCCGGTCGAGTGCGTCAACGTGGAGCACGAGGAGGTCCTCCTCATGCCGCGCTGGATCGACGCCCGGCGGGTGACCTTCAAGTACGGGCTCGGCACCGAGTTCATCGACGTCCTGAAGGCGCTGCACAAGGTGGGCCTGGACTCGACGACGCCGGTGCGCGTGGGCGGGGCCGAGATCTCCCCGCGCGACGTCGTCGCCGCGGTGCTCCCGGACCCGGCGGGGCTGGGTGAGCTCATGAGCGGCAAGACCTGCGCCGGGCTGTGGGTGAGCGGCACCGGCACGGACGGGCAGCCGCGCCAGGTCTACCTGTACCACGTGGTGGACAACGCCTGGTCGATGAGCGAGTACGGGGCGCAGGCGGTCGTGTGGCAGACCGCCGTCAACCCCGTCGTCGCGCTCGAACTGCTGGCCGACGGTCGCTGGCGGGGCGCGGGCGTCCTCGGCCCGGAGGCCTTCGACGCCGTTCCCTTCCTGGACCTGCTGACCGCCTACGGCTCCCCCTGGGGGTTGCGGGAGGATGGCTGAGGCTCGCCGTCCGCTGCCGGTGGCGGCTCGTCGTCGTCCTCACCGACCAGTTCGTACCGGTGCCAGTACGTCTGGACGACGGCCTCGATAGCGGCGACCACCGGGATCGCCACCAACCCGCCGAGCGGCCCGAACAGGGATGCCCCCACGATGACCGCGCCGAAGGCGACGGCGGGATGGATGAACACCGTCCGCGACGTGACGTGCGGGGCGAGGAGGTAGTTCTCGATCTGCTGGTAGACGGTCCCGAAGATGACCACCCAGATCGCGTCCCGCGGCTGCTCGGCCAGCGCGATCAGCGCCGGCAGCAGGATGGCCAGGTAGGTGCCGATCGTCGGGATGAACTGCGAGACGAATCCCGTCCAGATGGCCAGCGGCAGCCAGTACGGCACACCCAGCACCAGCAGGAAGATCGCGGTGACCACGGTGCACAGCGCCGCCAGCACGAGCCGGGAGACGACGTAACCACCGGTCTTCTCCACCGCGATGGTCCAGACGGTGGCGATCACCCGTTGCTGCCGGGCCGGGAAACGCCGGGAGACCGTGTCGCGCAGCTTCGGTCCCTCGGCCGACATGTAGAACGCGAACAGCAGCAGGGTGAACCCCTGGAAGATCACCCCGATGACCGTGGTGACGAACCCGACCAGGTTGGGCGAGAGGCTCTCCGCGAGGTCCTGGATGCGATCGGGGGTCAGCCGGAGCGCGTCGACGATGTCACCGGCCAGGAAGTTCGTGCCGAACGTGTCGTTGGCCCAGGACACCACACTGCGCACCACCTCCGGTATCGACCGGATCAGCTGGCCGAGCTGGTCGACCAGCAACGCACCGAACACGCCGATGAACGCGGCCACCAGCGCGACGAGACCGAACATGACCAGCCCAGTGGCCAGGCCGCGGCGCATGCCGCGTTGCTCGAGCCGGTGCACGACCGGCTCGATGCTGATCGCGAAGAGCCACGCGAGGAACAGCAGCCCGAGGAATCTGCTCAACGACTGGAACGCCCAGACCGCGACCTGGTACACGGCCACTGCGGCCAGTGCGTAGACGATGCCGCGCCGCAGCCACGCCGGAGGCTGACGGGACAGTGCGGGCGCGCGCTCTGTCATGACCGCCTCCGGGATGGCGCCGTGCCGTTGCCGTCGGCCGGACGGTAGCGATCACCGGCCCACGTCGGGGCTCAGCGCGCGGCGGCGTGCTCGGCGAAGGCGGCGTCGAGGACGTCGAGCCCCTCGACGAGCAGGTCCTGGCCGATGACCAGCGGGGGCAGGAAGCGCAGCACGTTGCCGAACGACCCGGCCGTCAGGACGACGACCCCCTGCGCGTGGCAGGCCTTCGCGACCCGCGCGGTCAGCGCCGCGTCGGGCTCGGTCGTGCCCGGCCGGACCAGCTCGACGGCCAGCATGGCGCCGCGGCCCCGGACGTCGCCGATCACGCCGGTGCGCTCCCGCAGGGCGTGCAGGCGCGGCAGCATCGTCGCCTCGACGGCCCGCGCCGCGGCGGCGAGGTCGAGCTCCTCCATCGTGGCGATCGTGGCCAGCGCCGCGGCGCAGGCGACCGGGTTCCCGCCGTAGGTGCCGCCGAGCCCGCCGACGTGGACGGCGTCCATGAGCTCCGCCCGGCCGGTCACCGCCGCCAGCGGCATCCCACCGGCCATGCCCTTGGCCGTGGTGATCAGGTCCGGCACGACGCCCTCGGCGTCGCAGGCGAACCAGTCGCCGGTCCGGCAGAACCCGGTCTGGATCTCGTCGGCGATGAAGACCGCGCCGGACTCGCGGCACCAGTCGGCGAGAGCGGGCAGGAACCCGGCCGCGGGGACGACGAAACCGCCCTCGCCCTGGATCGGCTCGATCAGCACGGCGGCCACGTTGCCCGCACCGACCTGCGTCTCCACCTGGCGCAGCGCCCGGAGTGCCGCCTCCGCGCCGCTGAGCCCCGGCTCGTCGCGGAAGGGGTAGGACATCGGCACCCGGTAGATCTCCGGCGCGAACGGCCCGAACCGGTGCTTGTACGGCATGTTCTTCGCCGTCAGCGCCATCGTCAGGTTCGTCCGCCCGTGGTAGGCGTGGTCGAAGACGACGACCGCCTGCCGCCCGGTGGCCAGCCGCGCGATCTTGACCGCGTTCTCGACCGCCTCGGACCCGGAGTTGAACAGCGCCGACTTCTTCGCGTGGCTCCCGGGGGTCAGCCGGGCGAGCTCCTCGCAGACGGCGACGTAGCCCTCGTACGGCGTGACCATGAAGCAGGTGTGGGTGAACGCGGCCACCTGCTCCTGCACCGCCGCGACGACCCGCGGGGCGGCGTTGCCGACGCTGACCACGGCGATGCCGGACCCGAGGTCGATGAGCGAGTTGCCGTCCACGTCGACGACGACCCCGCCCCCGGCGCGCTCGACGAACACGGGCAGCGTGCCGCCGACGCCTGAGGACACGGCGGCGGTGCGGCGCTCCATCAGCGCGCGCGAGCGCGGCCCGGGGATCTCGGTGACCAGCCGGCGCTCCTGCGCGAGCGTGGTCGTCCCGTTGAGCACGTCGGTCATAGCGTCTCCTCTGTTCGGCCACCCCATGATGGCCCCTTGCCCATGGGGCCCTTCGTCAGGCGAAGGCGGGCATGACCTCGTCGTGGATGAGCCGGAGTTGCTCCTCGACCGTGGCGACTCCCGGCAGCTCCCGCCCCGTGAAGGCCTTCACGATCGAGGCGTCGTTGATCGCGGCGATGATGTGGTTGACGCCGGCGGGCTCGATCTCCTTGATCATCGCCGTCACTTCCTCGGGTGTCCCGGCGAAGGACAGCTTGTCGGTGAGCTCGGGTGTGGTCAGCTCGATCCCCTTGGCGAGGTCGCCGGCGCCGATCGCGTCGACGATCGGCTGGAGTTGGGCCGGATCCACGCCGTGCCGCTCGAGCTGCTCGGCGGGCATGGAGGAGGCGTAGATCCCCACCATGCTGCGGGCGGCCTCCTTCGCCGCCGCGGAGTCGCGGCCGACGGCGACCACGACCCAGGCACCGAAGTCGAGCGTCGTCCAGTCCTTGCCCGCCTTCTCCGCCCCAATCCGAAAGTGCTCCGCCGCGTAGTCGTAGGCCTGGCGGCTGTAGCTCAGGGCCTGGTGGCAGCCGTCGGAGTGCTCGGCCGCCGCCTCGAACGAGCGCGGGCCCCGCATGGCCCCCATCTTGACCGGAACCCGCTCCTGCACCGGGCGGGCGAAGGTGAACAGGCCGTCGTACTGGAAGAACTCGCCCTCGAACGTGATCGCGCCCTCGTCGAGCAGCGTGCGGACCACGTGGACGGCCTCGATGGTCCGCGAGAGCGGCTTCATCTCCTTCCAGTCCATCTTGTACTGGGCCAGCAGCCCGAAGTTGCCGCTGGAGAGGACCACCTCGGCCCGGCCCCCCGTCAGCTCGTCGAGGGTCGC
>DASQTE010000119.1:0-2269 GCA_035642035.1 Blastococcus sp. | reverse complement strand
ACTCGGCCAACGACCCCAACCTCCAGGGCGGCTACCCGCTCAGCGAGATGCTGCCCCTCGTGCCCGGCGAGCGCGCCCTGGCGCTCTCGTCGCTGCCGACCGATGGACCCGGCCTCGCGCTGGGCACCCGCGACGGCATCGTCAAGCGGGTCAACCCCGAGGTCCTCGGACGCGACGAGTGGGAGGTCATCGGACTCCGCGAGGGCGACGAGGTGGTCGGCGCCGTCGAGCTCGTGACGGGCGAGGAGGAGCTGTGCTTCATCTCGACCGATGCGCAGCTCCTCCACTTCCCTGCCGCCGGCGTCCGCCCGCAGGGCCGGGCCGGTGGCGGCATGGCCGGCATCAAGCTCGGTGCCGGGCAGCAGGTCGCCTTCTTCGGCGCCTTCGAGCCGACCGACGCGGTCGTGGTCACCGCGTCCGGGTCGTCGACCGCCCTGCCGGGCACCGAGGCCGGCTCCGTCAAGGTCACGCCCTTCAGCGACTATCCCGGGAAGGGCCGCGCCACCGGCGGCGTGCGCAGTCACCGCTTCCTCCGGGGCGAGGACACCCTCGTCGCGGCCTGGGCCGGCCCGGGGCCCGCGCGTGCCGCGGCCGCCAGCGGCGCTCCCGTCGACCTGCCCGAAGCCAACGGCCGGCGAGACGGGTCCGGCACGCCCGCGGCGCAGCCGATCGCTGCCGCGGGCTCGCCCGTCGCCGCACAGGTCGACGTCCCGGCTTCCGGGGCAGCCGCGCCCGCGCACACTCCTGTGGAAGGCTGACGCCATGCCCGCCCGTGCCCGGCCCTCCGGTCGTCTCGCCGTCTTCGTGACGGCCGCCCTGCTCACCGTCCCGACCCTCGCCGCCTGCTCCGGCGACGACGGAGGTGACGGAGGCGACGCCGAGGATGCCCCTACGCCCGAGGAGGTCCTCGACCAGGCCGCGACCACCCTCGCCGAGACGAGTGGCGTCAACCTCACCCTGTCGACTCCCACGCTGCCCGACGGCGTCTCCGGAATCACCCAGGCGATCGGCACCGTCACCGACGCGCCGGCGTTCGACGGCTCGATCACGGTCGTGTTCGCGGGCCAGACGGTCGACGTACCCGTGATCGCGGTGGAGGACACCGTCTACGCCCAGCTGCCGTTCACCCCGGGCTGGAACGAGGTCAACCCCAAGGAGTACGGCGCCCCCGACCCGTCGAACCTCGTCGGCGAGGACGGGTTCGCCGGGCTGCTGGGGCTCACGGAGTCGCCGAAGGCCGGCGAGAGCGTGCGCGGCGGGGCGGGCAACACCGAGATCCTCACCACCTACTCCGGCACCGTGCCCGGCGACGCGATGGATGCGATCATCCCGTCCTCGTCCGGTGACTCCTTCGACGTGGAGTGGCAGGTGACCGACGGTGGCGAGCTGCGCAAGGCCACGCTCACCGGGGTCTTCTACCCCCGTGCCGAGCCGATGACCTACACCGTCGACTTCGCCGACTACGGCACCGAGAAGGAGATCTCCGCGCCGTGAGCGAAGTCGCGCAGGTCTCGCGCACCTCGCGACTGCTCCTGTCGCTGGCGGCGCTCGCTGTCGCCTTCGCCGCGGCTGACACCTACGTCGTGGTCCTGGCCCTGCCCGACATGATGACCGGCGTCGGCGTGCCGATCGACCAGCTCCAGCGGGCAGCGCCGATCGTCAGCGGGTTCCTGCTGGGCTACGTCGCGATGCTTCCGCTCATCGGCCGCATCGCCGACCTGCGCGGACGCGTGCCGGTGCTGGTGATGACCCTCGTGCTGTTCGCCCTCGGCTCGCTGATCACCACCGTCGCCTACGACATGCCGAGCATCGTGGTCGGGCGGTTCCTCCAGGGCGTCGGCGGCGGCGGCCTGGTGCCGGCGACGCTCGCGCTGGTCGCCGACCTCTACCCGGTCGAGCGCCGCGGCGTGCCGCTGGGCGTGGTGTCGGCGGTGCAGGAGATCGGGTCGGTCCTCGGCCCGCTCTTCGGTGCCGCCGTGCTGGCGTTCGCTGACTGGCGCGCGATCTTCGCCATCAACCTCGCGGTCAGCCTGGTGCTCGCCGTCGCCATCCGCACGCTGGCGCCTCGCGAGGCACGCACGACCGCCCGGCCACGCCTCCCGGACGTGGTCGGCCTGCTGCTCCTGGCGGCCACCTTCGCCGGCGCCGCCGTGGTCTTCCTGCGGCCCGCGCCGCTGATGCGCGACCTCACCTGGGGCCGGCTCTTCATCCCGTTCACCGGCGACGGGCGCTGGCTCACCCCCATCGGTGCGGTCACCGTCGTTGCACT
>DASQTE010000118.1:0-3004 GCA_035642035.1 Blastococcus sp. | reverse complement strand
AGCGCGGCCCAGAGCAGAGCCACCCCCCGGTCCGGCCCGGCGCCGGCCAGCGCGGCGACGGCCACGACGCCGGCCATCCCCGCCGCCGAGACGGGGACCACGAGCAGCGTCCGCGCCGCCAGCCGCCGGCGCACCGCCACCGGCGTGGTCGCCGTCAGGCCCGCCGTCCCGTCCTCGGCGGCGGCCGCCACACCGCAGGCGAGGACGAGCACCGCGAGGACAGGGAGGACGCCGTCACCAAGGGGTGGCAGAACGCCGAGCGTGGCGGTGATCGCCAGCGCCGTCCCCACCGCGCCGAGCACCGCGGGCCACGCGACAGCGGGCACCGACGCGACGAGGACGAGACCCCACGACGGCCTCACAGGATGCCCATCCAGTCGGTCGCGCCGTCCACCCACACCAGCTGGGCCCCGACGGCCACCACCGCGACCAGCAGACCGACGGCCAGGACCCGCCACGACCGGCGGTCCGCACCGCTGCGCAGCAGCGCGATGCCGGCCAGGAGCACCGTCAGGCCGACCACGAACAGCAGGTGCAGGCCGTAGAAGCCCAGGTCCCGGTCGATGCCGCTGAAGGTCGTCGTGTACTCGTCCGGCAGGCTCGCGGCGGCGAAGCGGGAGAGCTCGGCATCCGTGGGCTCCCCCGTCAGCTCCTGCGAGGTCAGCGCGGTCCGGTACACGGCGAACAGGGCGAAGGGCACCACGTACCAGAGCCAGAAGAAGAGGAAGAGGAACGCCGCGCCGACGACTCCCAGCAGGGCACTGACCGCCCGCGACCGCACGAGACGCACGACGGTGACGCCCGCGACGAACGAGCACGCGACGGCCAGCGGCGCGCCGAGCAGCTCCAGCGGCGTGGGGACCAGGTCGACCTGCCACGGCTCGTGTCCCACCGCGATGCCGCCGCGTGCCTGGATCACGACCAGCTGGACGCACCCGATGACCAGCGCCATCGCGAACGGGACGACGACCGCGCCCAGGAGGCCGACGGTCCGCTCCCACCGACGCGCGGGGGTGTTGGCGAACAGTTCCGTCGTCGTCGCGGGCCGCTCCCTGGCGGCCGCCCAGACGGCCACCAGGAAGGCGGCCAGCGCCAGGGCGCCGGAGGTGAACTGGTAGGTCATGTACAGGTCGTTGGAGCTGTCGCTGGCCGTCTGGCCGGTGAACTCCGGCAGCACGGCGGTGCCGCCGTAGACGGCTGCGCCCAGCCACAGGAGCGGGCTGCGCAGGGTGAACCGGATCTCGGCCCGCACCAGTTCGGCGACGGTGCTCCCGCCGACCACCGCGGTGGAGCCGACGGACAGTGTCGCGGCGCTCATGAGGCCACCTCCTCGACGGAGTGCGAGCCGGTCAGGAGCAGGTAGCCGTGGTCGGGTCCGGCCGGCACCACGTCGGCGCCGGGTGGCGGGTCGCCGACGTTCCGGAACCGTCCCTCCGGGGTGCGCCAGGCCACCACGGCGTCCGCCGCCGGTCGGTCGGCGTCCCACACGTGTCCGTTGGCGACGGCCGCCAGCTCGGACGTCCAGCCCTCGAAGCGGACCCGGCCGTGGTCGAGGACGACGACGCGGGAACACAGCGCGGCGACGTCCTCGGTCAGGTGCGTCGACAGCAGCACCGTGGTGTCCGGCGCCAGTCCGGCGAGGACCTCGCGGAAGCGGAGCCGCTGCTCCGGGTCGAGGCCCACGGTGGGCTCGTCGAGGACCAGCAGCCGTGGCCGGCCGAGGAGCGCCTGGGCCAGCCCGACGCGGCGCCGCATGCCGCCGGACAGGGTGCGGATGCGCTGGTGCGCCCGGTCGGCGAGGCCGACGGCGTCGAGCACCCGGCGGACCTCCTCGTGGCGGGTGCGGCGGTCGGTCATCTCCTTGAGGACGGCGACGTAGTCGACGAAGGCGAAGGCGGTGAACCCGCTGTAGACGTTGGAGTCCTGCGGCAGGTAGCCCAGGCGCCGCCTGATCTCCAGCCGGTCGGCGGGCTGCGCCGGATCGAGACCGAGCACCCGCACGGCGCCGTCGTCCGGGCCGAGCGCGGTCGCCACGATCCGGAGCAGCGTCGTCTTGCCGGCTCCGTTGGGGCCCAGCAGCCCGGTGACGCCGGGTTCGAGCTGGAGGGTGACGTCCTCCAGCGCCACGGCCCCCCGGAAGGTCTTCCGGACGCCGGCCAGCTCCACGGATGCGTTCATGCTCTGCTCCTGTCCTCGAAGGTGGTGCGACGGGTGACGGCGACCGCGAGCGCCAGCACTGCCACGACGAGCAGCAGCGCCTGGCCGGCGGGCCGGAAGACGAGTGACCGGTCCAGCAGGACGTCGATCGGGGAGGTGCGCGCGCCGCGGAGGCTGGTCCACGTCGAGCCGAGCCAGAGCAGCGTCAGGACGACGGCCACCCGGCGGGTGTCGAACCGGGCCGACAGCGCCAGCGCCAGCGCGCACAGGGCGGCGGCGGGGGCGAGCCACAGCGAAGCCGGCCGGACACCGACCGGCAGCGCGATCGACAGCAGCGCCGCGACCGGCAGGGTGGTCACCGCGACGGCGGCGGTGCGCAGCAGGAGGACGCGGAAGCGGGGGTAGGGCGTGGTGCGCACGACCTCGCCGGCCAGCTCGTCGCTGGCCTCGTAGGCCAGCGCGACCCCGAGCAGCGGCAGCAGCGGCGCCGAGACGAGGAACACGGCGGTGCCCAACGTGCCGGCGCCGAGCTGGGCGGCGAGCATCGCGAGGACGAGCAGCCCCGTGCCCGCCGTCCACCAGGCGCGTCGCATGGCCGGTGCCGCGGCGATGAGCCGGACGACGTGCGACGGCAGCATCGCGTCCAGGGCCCGCTCCACGAGCGTCACGGGCTCGGCGTCGACGGCGGCGGTGAGCGCCGCCCAGGTCCGCTCGTGCGCACTGCGCGTGGCCGGCCGGGCCCGCGCCGCCAGTTGCTCGCGGCAGTCCGCGCAGCGGAGTACGTGCGCCTCCACGGACGACGCCGAGTCCTCCGTGAGACCGCCGTCGAGGTACTCCCCGAGGTTCC
>DASQTE010000117.1:0-9036 GCA_035642035.1 Blastococcus sp. | reverse complement strand
TAGTGCCCCGCGTCAGAGGTCTCGTGGGGCGAGGACTTCTGACGCGGGCACCAGGTTGGCCGGCGCGCCGCAGCCCGCCGCACCGTCGTTGCCCGATCCGGCCGCTCGCGCGGTCCGGCGGACCGGGCTTGACGACCGTTCGCGGAGTGGTGAGTGTGCAGGCAGCGCGTGACCTGCACCGGCGTCGCCGACGTCCGGGCCCGCCGACCACTTGAAGGAGTCCGCGTGATCCCGATCGATCTGACCGGCCGGGCCGCCCTGGTTACCGGCGGCGCGCAGGGACTCGGCGAGGGCATGGCCCGCGCGCTCGCGGCCGCGGGGGCGCGGGTGATGATCGGCGACCTGCAGGACGCCGGGGACGTCGCCAAGTCCCTCGGCGACGGCCACGGCAGCGTGCACCTCGACGTCACGGACGAGGCGAGCTGGGTCTCGGCCGTCGACGCCACCGTCGGGCAGCTCGGCGGCCTGGACATCCTCGTCAACAACGCCGGCGTCGAGATCACGAGCCTGATCACGGAGGTGGAGGCGAGCACCGTTCGGCGGATGCTGGAGGTCAACATCCTCGGCACCACGCTCGGCATCAAGCACGGGCTGCGCGCGATGCGCCCGGGCGGCGCGGGCGGCAAGGGCGGCAGCATCACCAACATCGCGTCGGTCGCGGCGACGATCGCGTTCCCCGGCATCGCGGTGTACTCGGCGACGAAGTCGGCGGTCGACCGGCTGACCCGGGTCGCCGCGATGGAGAGCGGCAAGCTCGGTTACGGCGTGCGGGTCAACTGCGTCTACCCGGGTCTCGTCCCGACCGCGATGGGTACGGGCCTGGCCACCGACGTCGCCGACCTCGGGCTCTTCCCGTCGCCCGAGGCCGCGGTGGGCGCGGTCGTCGAGCTGACCCCGGCCGGCCGGCTCGGCAGCGTCGAGGACATGGCCGACGCCGTGGTGTTCCTGTCGTCGGATCTCGCGCGGTTCGTCACCGGCATCGGCCTGCCGGTCGACGGCGGGATGGGCATGTGATGCGTACCGGCGACGCGGGAGGCGCGCGATGAGCGCCGCGTCCGGATCCGACGCCTGAGGGGCCGGCATCGTGCGGCTCGTCGACTACCTCGACAAGGGTGCGTCCCTGGGGCCGGACCGGCCGTGCCTGACCGCCGACGGGCGCTCCCGCAGCTACCGGGACGTGCGCCGGCTCGCCGACCGGGTCGCCGCCGCGCTGGTCGCGCGCGGGGTGTCGCCGGGCGCGTCGGTGGCGATCCTGTCGGCGAACGACCCGGACGCGTTCACCTGCGTCTTCGGGATCAGCCGGGCCGGCGCCGTCTGGTGCCCGGTCAACCCGCGCGCCGAGGCGCCCGAGAACCGCGAACTCCTCGACCTGTTCGACTGCTCGGTGCTGATCTTCCAGTCCGCGTTCACCGACCTGGTCGAGCGCATCCGCGGGCAGCTGCCGAAGGTCGCCACGTACGTCTGCCTGGACGGCGAGGTGCCGTGGGCGGTCGGGTGGGAGCGGTTCCTCGCCTTGGGTGACGGGCGGCAGCCGGTGGACGCCGGCTACCGCGACGACCTGGCGATGATCGTCGGGACGGGCGGCACGACCGGCCGGCCCAAGGGCGTCATGCTGACCGGCCGCAATCTCGAGACGATGACCGCGCTGACCCTGATGGGATATCCGTTCCGCGGCCGGCCGGTCTACCTCGCGCTCGCCCCGCTCACCCACGCGGCCGGGGTGCTGTGCTTCCCGGTGCTCGCCCACGGCGGCGAGATCGTGATCATGCGTACGCCGGACGTGCACCGGTTCCTCGCCCTGATCCCGGCGCACGGCGTGACCCACACGTTCCTGCCGCCGACGCTGATCTACATGGTGCTCGGCGCGCCGGAGCTCGACCGGACCGAGCTCGGCTCGCTGCAATGCTTCTGGTACGGCGCCGCGCCGATGTCCGTGGCCCGGCTGCGGGAGGCGCTGTCGCGGATCGGGCCGGTGATGGCGCAGCTGTTCGGGCAGACCGAGGCACCGATGATGATCTCGATGCTGCCGCCGGCCGAGCACTTCCGCTCCGACGGGACGGTCGCGGTCGGGCGGCTGGCGTCCGCGGGTCGCCCCGCGCCGCTCGTCACCGTCGGGATCATGGGCCCGGCCGGGGAACTCCTGCCGGCCGGCGAGCGCGGCGAGATCGTCGTCCGCTCGTCGCTGGTGATGGCCGGCTACTACAAGAACCCCGCGGCGACCGCGGAGGCCAGCCGATTCGGCTGGCACCACACCGGGGACATCGGCTACCTCGACGACGACGGGTACCTGTTCATCGTCGACCGCGCGAAGGACATGATCATCACCGGCGGGTTCAACGTCTACTCCATCGAGGTCGAGCAGGCGCTCATGCAGCATCCGGACGTGCGTGACTGCGCGGTGCTCGGCCTGCCCGACGACAAGTGGGGCGAGCGGGTCGTGGCCGTCGTGCAGGCGCAGCCGGGGCGGACGGTCGACCGGGCGGCGCTGATCGCGTTCGTCAAGGAGCGCATCGGCTCGGTGAAGGCACCCAAGCAGGTCGAGATCTGGGACGAGCTGCCTCGGTCGAAGGTCGGCAAGGTGGTCAAGCCGGACATCCGAACGCGGCTCGTGGCGAGCGCGACCGGGCCGGGTCGTCTCCCGTGACCGGTGACCTGCCGCTGCTCGGGTTCGGCCTGCCGGTGTCGGGGAGCTGGGCGACCCCGGACACGATGCGTCGCATCGCCCGCCGCGCCGAGGAGCTCGGGTACGCGTCGCTGTGGACCTTCCAGCGCGTGCTCCACCCCGCCGGCGGCGAGCTCGACCCGTCGTACCGCGCGGTGCACGACCCGGTCCTCCCGCTCGCGTACGTCGCCGGGCACACCGACCGGATCGGCCTGGGGACGGCGACGATCTGCGCGCCGTTCACCGCACCCGCGCTGCTCGCGAAGACGCTGGCGTCGCTGGACGTGCTGTGCGGTGCCCGGCTCACCGTCGGGCTGGGACTCGGCTGGATGCCGGAGGAGTACGTCGCCGCCGGCGTGCCGTTCGAGCAGCGCGGCGCGCGGATGGACGAATACCTCCGCTGCCTGGAGGCGCTGTGGACGCAGGACCCGGCCGAGTTCGCCGGCCAGTTCTACACGGTGCCGCGCTCGCACCTGGCCCCGCGGCCCGTGCAGCGACCGCATCCTCCGGTGCTGCTCGGCGGCGCGGCCGCGCCGGCGCTGCGCCGCGCCGGGCGGCTCGCCCAGGGCTGGATCGGCAGCAGCCGGCACGACCTCACCCGGATCGGCGCGTCCGTCGAGACGGTGCGGGACGGCGCGCGCGAAGCCGGGCGTGACCCGGACGCCGTGCGGATCCTCGTGCGCGGCGTCGTGGACCTCGTCGACGACGACCCGGGCGAGCAGCGCCGGCCCCTCCGGGGGACGCGCGACCAGGTGCTCGACGACCTCGCACGCCTCCGCGCGCAGGGCGTCACCGAGGTCTTCCTCGACCTCAACTTCTCTCCCCGGGTCGGCTCCCCCGACGCGGACGTCGCCGCGGCACTCGCGTACGCGGAGCGCGTGCTCGTCGCGTTCGCCCCCGCGAACGGCTCGAGGTAGCGCGCGGCCGGCGAGAACCGCACTACCGGCTCGGGTCGAGCTCGAGGTAGTCACGGACGCCGATGAGCCGCAGCGCCGTCTGCACCGGCGCGGGGATCGACGGGTGGCGTCGGAGACGGACCAGACGGGGATCGGTGAGCGGCCCGGCAGTGCCGCGGGTCAGCAGGGTGCAGCCGCCGGCGGCGAGGACGTTCTTCGGCCAGTCCGAGTCCGGCCCGTACGTCAGCGCGATGACGTAGCCGTCCGCGGCCCGGAAGGCGGACCGGCGTGCGGTACGAGCGCCCGGACCGGCGGACCGGGCCTATGCGGCGTCGACCTTCGGCATGATCTCCTCCTTGAGGCGCTTGAGGTCGTCGAGGGTCTTGGAGGTCGGCACGTCCCGGAACGGCGGCCACAGCAGGGGCATCGTCATGCCGGCCTCCTGGTAGCGCTTGAGGATGTCCTCGATCTGCTGCGCCGAGCCCGCCAGCAGGTTGGTGCCCTTGCCCGCCGGCGTCTGGTCGGTCGGCTCGTCCGTGATGACGAACCAGATCATGCTGCACATGTCGAAGCCGTCGGGGAAGCCGCGGCCGAGCTCGTTCAGCTCCCGCTCCATCTCGCCCTTCCAGCGCCTGATGTCCTCCGGGCTGTCCTGGATGCCGATCCAGCCGGACAGGCCGTACTTGGCGATGCGCTTGGCCGAGCGGCTCGCGTCCTTCAGGCCGGAGAAGTAGATCGGCGGGCCGGGCTTCTGCAGCGGCTTGTGCCCGAAGCCGCACAGCGGGAAGTCCGCGAACTCCCCGTGGTACTCGAACAGCTCGTTCTGCCAGATGCCCTGCATGATCTCGATCGTCTCGCGCACGTGGGCGTGCCGGCGCGCGAACAGGTGCGGGACGCTGGCGGCGGCGAACTCCTCGGGCATCCAGCCGGAGCCGACGCCGACGTTGAGCCGGCCGTTGGACAGGTGGTCCTGGGTGGCGAGCTCGGCGGCGAGCACGCCCGGCGAGCGGTACGGGGTGTCGATGATGCTCATGCCGATCCGGACCTTCTGCGTCTTCGCGGCCAGCCAGGGGATCAGCGTCATGCCCTGGAACCACTTGCCGCGGGAGATGACCGGAAGCGCCTTGGGAAGGTCGGTCATCATGCCGAACGGGTACTCCAGCTCCGCACGGTCGGAGGCTTCCGGGACGACGATCCGGTCGAGCGTCCAGACCGAGTCGAAGTCGAGCTCCTCGGCAAGGCTCGTGAGGTCCTCCAGCTCCTTCACGGTCACCTGGTCGCGGAAGTTCGGGAGGTAGAGAGCGAGTTTCATGGATGTCCTTCCCCCAGCGGTCACGGCCCGACGGCAGACGTTGCGTCGGGCGGCGACCTCGAGCCTCCCGACCCGCTTGGCCGGACCGTACAGGCCCGGACGGGCCCTCGCAGCCTCACCTGAGGTGCAGCGGTCAGCCGGACCCGCGCTCGGGAGCGTCGTCCGGAAGGCGGCTCAGCTGGTGAGCAGCGGTGGTGCCCAGGCAACCGGTCCGGTCAGCCGGGCGATCGGCAGGGGTCCGGGAACGCCAGGTTGCCAGGCGTACACATGGCTGTGGTCGCCGTGGCTCACGCTCATGAAGAGCCAGGAGCCCGTTCGGGCGAAGGCCAGCCCGGCGCCGGTCTTGGGCGCCATCTCCAGGCCGGGGACGATCTCGAGCCGGCCGTCGTCGAGGCTCAGCACAGCGATGTCCGAGGGCGACCTCGGATGCCCGGGGCCGGAACCGGTGGCGAGGAACGGCCGGGAGAGCTGGAACGCGACCCGCTTGCCGTCACCGCTGAGGGATCCGGTTGAGACCGGAACTCGTCCCTCCGGCAGGCGGCTGCGACCGAGCACGCGACCGGTGCGGATCTCGACCCGGGTGACGCTGCACGAGGCGGCGTCGCCCGGTGCGCAGGCGCCGGTCAGGAGCAGGAGGTCGGTGCGGCCGGCGGCGAGCGGATGCCCGGTGCCCAGCGGCCGGGTGGGTCGGGCGCCGGTCGGGTCCAGGACCAGGATCCGGGATGGGATGTTGTCCGGATCGGGTGGGCGGCTCGCGATGACGAGCCCGGCGTCGCTGTCGGCCAGCGGGTACGCGCCGGCGGGGAGGACGAGTGAGCGAGTGCTTCCCAGCTGCCGCAGCAGCAGTGCGAGGTCCTGGTCCGCGGGCCGCTCGACCGCCCAGACCCGGCCGGCGCCGCTGACCAGATCGACGGCAGGGCGGCCGGTGACCGGACGGGCCGCGGCGCCATCCACCCGGTAGATCCGGCCGGCGCTGCCGTCACACGCGGTCGACAGCACGTAGACCCGGTCTCGCGTCGACGCCACTTCCGCGACCGTCTCCTGGTCGCTTGCCGGCACCCCTGCCGCCGGCCGTGCCGTGCCGGTGTCGGCGTCGACCAGGCGGAGCCCGTACCCACCGACGAGCAGGCGGACCCCGGTCCGCACCGGCTGCCGCTGCAGGCTGGCCAGCGGCCGGTACGCGACGCTCCCGCAGGCTCCGGTGATCGGCGGCCCTGACGGCAGCCCCGCTGAGGGCGCCGGCGGCGGGCTGGGCCCGGCGGACGCCGAGGCGACGGTCGGTGCCGCGGCACGCCCAGGGCCGTCCGCCCCGGCGCTGCGCACCGCCGCGTACGCCGCGCCCGCGGTCAGCACGACGGCGGCCGCGACCAGCGACACCCGGCGGGGCCGGGAGCGCCCGGTCCCGCCGCCCTCGATGACGTCCACCCGCTCACGGTAGGCCGGCTATCGGCGCCCGGCCTCCGAGACGAGCTGGCAACCACCCGCGCGGCCGAGGTCCCGCCGGGACTTCGGCGCGGGCCGCCAGCCGCCGGGGCAGCGGCGGTCGGAACATCACGGGTGGTGTCGAGCCCGCACTGACCACATCGCCGCCGCAGCACCCAGGTCCAGTCCTTGCTGTCCGGCGCGATCCCCAGGCGCAAGACGGCAGGCGACCGGTCCGCATGCCTGGGTGGACGGGACAGGTGTCCCGGGCGGGCCGCCGCCGCATCGGGAGTACGTCAGCTCGACCCGCGCTCGGTCGCGTCGGCCCGGAGCCGGTCGCGCAGCTCCCGCTTGACGACCTTGCCGTAGTTGTTCGTCGGCAGGGCGTCGACGAACCGGTAGTCCTTGGGGCGCTTGAACCGGGCGATGTACTCCAGGCACGTCCGGTCGAGGTCCTCGACCGGCGGCGGCGCGGTGCCGTCGGCGGGTACCACGAACGCCACCACCGCCTCGCCCCACTCCGGGTCGGGCCGGCCGACGACGGCGGCGGACCGGACCCCGGGGTGCCGGAGCAGCACCTCCTCGACCTCGCGGGGATAGACGTTCATCCCGCCGGTGATGATGAGGTCCTTGGACCGGTCCCGCAGCGTGAGAAACCCGTCGGAGTCGACGCTGCCGACGTCGCCGGTGTGCAGCCAACCCCCGCGCAGCGTCTCGGCGGTGGCGTCGGGCTGCTTCCAGTAGCCGGCCATGACGACGTCGCCCCGGACCACCACCTCGCCGACCTCCTCCGCGGGGACCTCACGGTCGGCGTCGTCGACGACCCGGACCTCGACGTCGGTGCGGGGGAATCCGACGCTCTGCATGCGCTCCCGCCACCGGGGGTGGTCCCGTGCGGCGTGGTCCGCCTTGGACAGCGCGGTGATCGTCATCGGCGACTCGCCCTGCCCGTAGATCTGGGCCAGGCGGGGACCGAAGACGCCGAGGGCGTCCTCCAGGTCGGCCAGGTACATCGGCGCGCCGCCGTAGACGATCGTCTTCAGGTGGGACAGGTCGGCGGCGGCGACGGCACGGTCGCCGGCCAGCCGCTTCACCATGGTGGGCGCGGCGAACATCGACGTGCCGGGCCAGCGGCTCAGCAGGGCGGCGATCTCGTCGCCGTCGACGCCCCCGGAGTGGGGCACGACGCTCACCGCTCCCCGGGCCACGTGGGGCAGCCCGTACAGCCCCGAGCCGTGCGACAGCGGCGCCGCGTGCAGGATGCAGTCCTGCGGCATCACCTGATCGATGTCGGCGAAGTAGCTGAGGGAGGCCATGAGCAGGTTGCGGTGCGTGAGCGTCGCGCCCTTGGGCCGTCCGGTGGTGCCGCTCGTGTAGAACAGCCAGGCCCCGGCCGCCGGCCGCCGGTCGACGAGCGGGGTCGGCGCCCCCGCCGTGAGCCGGTCCCAGTGCGGCCCGGGCGCGAGCACCGCCGCCTGCAGCGCCTCGACGGTGCCGACCAGCGGCTCGACCTCGTCGGCGTGCTCGTCGTCGGTGAGGACGACCGCCGACCCGCTGTGGTCGAGGATGTAGGCGATCTCGTCCTGGTGGAGCCGGGCGTTGACCGGCACTGCGACGAGACCGGCGTGCCAGACGGCGAAGAGCGCCTCGAGGTACTCCGGCCGGTTGCGCATCACGATGGCGACCCGGTCGCCCGGCGACAGCCGGAAGCCGTCGCGCAGGCCGCCGGCGGCGGCGGCCGTCCGGGCGGCGAACGTCCCCCAGCTCGCGTGCACCCGGTCGCCGTCCGCCAGGGCCGGGGCGTCCGGCCGGCGGCGGCCGTGGCGCTCCACCCACACTGCCACGTTCATCGCACCACCCGGGCCCGTGCCGGTCGAGGTGGGACGCTGGAGCCCCAGGCCCCCGAGCGGAGAGTACCGGCCCGGGCCGGCCGGCGCCGGGCTCCCGGGGTTGGTGCCGGCGCCCGGGCACCCCTCGCCGGGCGGAGCTGGGGGACGCCGAGCCCGCCGCCCGGACGGCTACCCTCGTACCGTCGGGACCCGCTCCCACCACGCCACGAGGCCAACCGTCCATGCCCACCGGCCGACCGCGATGAGGCTCACCGCGACCGAGGCGCGGGCGCGACTCGCCGCGCACCACCACGGGGTCCTGTGCACCGTGCATGCCGAGCGCGGCGTCGATGCCGTGCCCGTCGTGTACGCGCTGGACGAGGACGGCTGGGTGGGCGTGCCCGTCGATCGGGTGAAGCCGAAGTCGTCGTCGCGGCTGCAGCGGGAGCGGAACCTGGCGGCCGACCCCCGGGCCGCGCTGCTGGTGGAGCACTGGGACCGCGACGACTGGTCCCGGCTGTGGTGGGTGCGGGCCGAGCTGCGCTGGCAGGGCGACGCCGCGGCCGCCCGCGTGGCGGACCTCGCCGCCCGGCTGGCGCTGGCCTACCCGCAGTACCGGGATCAGCCGTTCGCGCGGGTGCTGGTGCTGCGCGTCGTCGGCGTGACCGGGTGGGCCGCCGCCCGGTGACCGCGCCGTCCCGACGGGGCCGAGCTGGTCGTGTACTGCTCCGGCGGGGGGTGACGGGAAGGACCCCCGGCTGGTGCCGGGGGTCCTTCCGTTGGCGGTGGGGTTACAGGTCGGGCCGGTGGGTGACCCGGACCGCGTTGATCACCGGCGGCAGCACCGACGAGTACGGCCCGAGGCCGACCGTGATGGAGCCACCCGCCGCCACCGTCACCTGGACGGTGCGGCGG
>DASQTE010000116.1:0-8637 GCA_035642035.1 Blastococcus sp. | reverse complement strand
TCCCCGCGACCCGCCGTCGACCGAGCGGACGCCTCTCAACGCGGTGGGTTCGGTGCTGCTCACGGCAGCCGTCATGCTCCTGGTGGTCGGGACGACGCTGCTCGGTGAGGACGGTCATCGCCTACTCGGTGCGCTGCTCGTCGGTGCCGCCGTCGCGGTGGCCGCCGCGTTCGTGGCCGCCGACCGCCGCGCGACGGCGCCGCTGCTGCCGGCGTCCCTGCTGCGACGACGACAGGTGCTGCGGGGGACGGGCGGCTCCTTCGTCAACACCGCGACGACCAGCGGCGTCGCCACGCTGATCACGCTCTACCTCCAGTCCACGCTGGGCCGCACGCCGCTGGAGGCCGCCGCCACGCTGCTGCCGCTGAGCGCCTCCGTCATCGCCGGCTCGGCCCTCGCCGCCCGGCTGATCGTGCGACGCCCGCGCGAGCGGGTGACCGCCGCCGGCCTCGCGCTCATCGGCACCGGCATCGCCGTGCCCCTGCTTGCGCCGGCCACCGCCGTCCTCGTGGGGGCCGGCATGGCCGTCGCCGGGGTGGGGCTGGGCCTGGCCGCCGTCGCGACGACGTCGCTGGGCACGGACGTCCCGGAGGCACTGCGGGCCACCTCGTCCGGCGTGATCAACACCAGCGCCCAGCTGGGGACGGCGATCGGCACCGCGCTGGTGCTGCTCGTGGCCGCCGCGACCACCGGCGTGCCCGACGCCGGCACCGCGACACCGGTCGTCGCCTGGGCCGCGCCGGCGGTGCTGGCCCTGGTCAGTGCGGCGGTCTTCGCCCGGCTGCCGACCAGGGTGTGACCGACGCACCGGCTGCGGCCAGGGCGGTCACCCCTCCTCGCTCAGCACCTCGGCGGCGACCGCGCGACCGATCTCGGTCCCGTCCGTGGTCGAGAACCGGTAGTGCAGGCCGCCCCAGACCCGCCCGTTCGCGACGTCGTCGATCACCTGCTGGGCAGAGGCGAAGGTCTGCGTCTCGGCCAGGACGGGAGGGCTTCCTCGGTAGCTGGAGATCGTCAGGCGGAACGGCGACGAGCCGTTGAGGCCGTCGATGACGGTGACGATGGCCGTCGTGGCGCAGCTGTGGTTGCTGGGGTACTCCGGGAAGTTCGGCGTCGGCACCAGTGGCGTCCACGCGGGGTCGGGCACGGTCCGGGCCTTCCCGTCGTCGGCGGCGCGGGGGATCGCGCTGAACGGCCGCCAGAAGTTGAAGTGGAACTTGGCGTCGGCACAGGCGATCAACGCGTCGGCGCTCGCGGTGTTGGTGAGGGCGAGCAGCCGTGCTGCGCCGATCGCATCCAGCCTCTGCCGCTCGGCGTAGAGGCGCAGCGCGCGCTGGCTCTGCACCGCTGGAGGATCGGCCCAGAAGCGGCCGACGTCCGTCTCGGCCTTGACCGGGTTCGCCGACGAGCCGTGCACCTTGACCTCGTCGAAGTCGGTGGCCCAGCGGCCGCTGGTCAGGTCCGGCGGTCCGTCGGGCCGGAACTGGGACGGCGAGCGCAGTACGAAGGGCTCGACCGTGCCGAGCCAGGAGGCTGCCGCGGCGGTGACCGGCGGTGTCGCGACCGCGGGTGTCCAGACCCCGGGCCGGTACTGGGGCAGGCGGAGCGGCCGATCGTTCAGGCCGTCGCCCTTCCGCTCCTGCAACAGCGTGGCGGCCGCGTCCTCGCCGACGGCCATCCCCTCCGTCTTCGCCGTCCCGTCCGGGATGCTGTCGACTGCTTTCGTCCACGCCGTCTCGATGATCGTCTGCTGCCGCGGCTGCGGGAAATAAGCGTCCAGCACCGTGTGCGCTGCCGCGGCCACGGCCGCCGGGACGGATGCCGACTGATCAGCGGCGTCCTGGACGGCGTCGTACACCGCGCGGTGCACGTACGCGAGGTAGAGCGGCGCCACGGGGCCGGGCACGGGAGGTACCGGAGGGGTCTCAGCAGGCAGGGCACCCACGGAGACGATCGTCTCCACCGCGGTCTGGTTCCACGCCAGGACGCTGCTCGCCCCGTCGACGCGGGAGTGCCCCGCGGCCGGCGGGGCCGCGACGAGCGTGGCCGTCAGGACGGTCGCAGCGACGGCGGGATGCAGGTAGCGGCGCATGACGACTCCTTCACCACACGTGGCCAGTCCAGGCAAGACCTCCGGAGGCCGCGGTCGTCAGTTCGATGAATGGACCCCGAGTCGAGAAGCCGCGTCACGCGAGGCGCCACCGGAGCGGTTCCGGGTCGATGATCGGGCATGCGCAGTTACGGGCAGTACTGCCCGATCGCGCTCGCCGCTGAGGTGTTCGCCCAGCGCTGGACGCCGATCATCATCCGGAACCTGAACCTGGGGTGCGTGCACTTCGGGGACATCCTGGATGGTGCCCCCGGGCTCCCGCGCAGCGTCCTCGCCGAGCGACTCCGCTCCCTCGAGCGGGACGGCGTCGTGTCACGGACGGCGTCCGGGCGGGGGACCGGGTACACGCTGACCGAGATGGGGCGCGAGCTGAGCGACCTCTGCATCACGCTCGGGGAGTGGGGCGCCCGCTGGAGGGAGGCCCAGCCGGCCGACCAGAACCCCTACCTCGCGCTCTGGATCATGTCGCGGCTCATCGACCCGGCGTCGCTCCCGCGACCGTGCGTGGTGGTCCGTTTCGACGTCCGCCGTGCGCTCACCTGCGACCACTTCTGGCTGCTCCTGGACCGCCTGGGCAACGAGGTCTGCGGTCGACCGCCGGGCTTCCCCGAGGACGGCTCGGTCAGCACCGACAACAGCTCGCTGATCCGCTGGTCCGCCGGCGAACTCGCTCTCGGCGCGGCACGGGAGGAGGGGCGGATGACCATCGCGGCCCCTCCGTGGCTGGAACGCGAGCTGGACCGCTGGGGTCGGCTGAACCCCTTCGGGGCCATCGAACCGGCGCGGTCCGCCCACCTGGTCTCCTAGCCCTCGCGAGCCGGATACCGGCGTGAACGGTCATGCATGACCGTGTATGGTCATGCATCATGAGCACAGGGCAGACGTGGACGGTCGGGGTCACCGGCGCCACCGGGTACGCGGGCGGGGAGGTGTGCCGGCTGCTGGCCGGCCACCCGAACCTCCGCCTCGCCGGGGTGCATGCCAACTCGAGTGCCGGCCGACGCCTGAGCGAGCTGCAGCCCCACCTCCTGCCCTTCGCCGACATGGTCGTCGCCCCGAGCGGCGCCGACGACCTGGCCGGCTATGACGTGGTCGTCCTGGCCTTGCCGCACGGAGAGTCCGCCGCGATCGCCGCGCAGCTCCCGGCCGACACCCTGGTCATCGACTGCGGCGCCGACCACCGGCTGAACGACCCCGCGGCGTGGGCCCGCTGGTACGGGGGAGAGCACGCCGGCTCCTGGCCGTACGGGCTGCCGGAGCTGCCGGGGCAGCGGGAGAAGCTCGCCGAGGCGCGGCGGATCGCCGTCCCCGGCTGCTACCCGACCTCGGTCACCCTGGCGATGGCCCCTGCGCTGGCTGCTGGGCTGGTCGAGCCCGACGTGGTCGTCGTGGCCGCGTCGGGGACCTCCGGTGCCGGCAAGTCGGTCAAGCCGCACCTGCTCGGCAGCGAGGTCATGGGCTCGGTCAGCGCCTACGGCGTCGGCGGGGTGCACCGGCACACGCCGGAGATGGTCCAGAACCTCTCGCAGGCGGCCGGCGCGCCGGTGGGCGTGAGCTTCACCCCGACGCTCGTCCCGATGAGCCGGGGCATCCTCGCCACCTGTTCGGCGAAGCTCCAGCCCGGGGTGGACGCCGACGCCGCGCGCGCCGCGTACAACAAGGCCTACGCCGACGAGCCGTTCGTGCACCTGCTGCCGGAAGGCCAGTGGCCGGCGACGGCCGCCGTGCTCGGGGCCAACTCGGTGCAGCTGCAGCTCGCCGTCGACCCCGACGCCGGTCGGCTGGTCGTCGTCGCCGCCCTCGACAACCTCACCAAGGGCACGGCCGGCGGGGCGCTGCAGTGCGCCAACCTCGCTCTAAGCCTGCCTGAGACCACCGGCCTGCCGGTCGTAGGAGTAGCGCCGTGAGCGTCACCGCCCCGAAGGGGTTCTCCGCCGCCGGCGTCGCCGCCGGGCTCAAGTCCAGCGGCGACCCCGACGTCGCCGTCGTCCTCAACCACGGTCCGGACGACGCCGCGGCCGCCGTCTTCACCACCAACCGCTTCCCGGCCGCGCCCGTGCTCTGGAGCCGCCAGGTGCTCGCCGGTGAGCGTGCCCGCGCCGTCGTGCTCAACTCCGGCGGCGCCAACGCCTGCACCGGGCCCGAGGGCTTCCAGGACACCCACGCCACGGCCGAGCACGCCGCCGGGGAGCTGGGCCTCGGCGCGATCGACGTCGCGGTGGCCAGCACCGGCCTGATCGGCGTCCGGCTGCCCATGGACAAGCTGACCGCGGGGGTCACCTACGCGGTGAAGTCGCTCAGCGAGGAGGGCGGGCTCGACGCCGCCCGGGCGATCATGACCACCGACAGCGTCCCGAAGACGACGGTGCAGCAGCGGGACGGCTGGACGATCGGCGGGATGGCGAAGGGCGCGGGCATGCTCGCGCCCTCGCTGGCCACGATGCTCGTCGTCCTCACGACCGACGCCGTCGTGCCCCCGCAGCTGCTCCGGACCGCGCTCAAGCACGCGACCGGCGAGTCCTTCGAGCGCGTCGACTCCGACGGCTGCCTGTCGACCAACGACACGGTCCTCGTGATGGCGAGCGGTGCCAGCGGGATCACCCCAGGAGCCGAGGAGTTCACCGCGGCGCTGACAGCGGCGGCCACCGACCTCGCGATGCAGCTGCTCGCCGACGCCGAGGGCTCGACCAAGGACATCGCGATCACCGTCCGCAACGCCGCCAGCGTGGAGGACGCCCTGACCGCCGGCCGGGCCTGCGCGCGCAACAACCTGCTCAAGACGGCGCTGTTCGGCAACGACCCGAACTGGGGCCGGGTGCTCGCCGCCATCGGCACGACCGACGCCGCCTTCGAGGCCGACCGGGTCGACGTGACGATCAACGGCGTCACCGTCTGCCGCGGCGGCGCGATCGGCGACCCGCGCGAGGGCGTCGACCTGACCGGCCGGGCCATCACGATCGACGTCGACCTCCGGGCCGGCGACGAGCAGGCGACGATCTGGACCAACGACCTGTCCGTCGCCTACGTGCACGAGAACTCGGCGTACTCCACGTGAGCCACCCCGACCCGGAGCCGCACGTCACCACCGTGCACGACCCGGAGGCCCAGGACCCCACGCCACCCGACGTCCGGATCGACGAGCCGACCGCCCAGCCGCGGCTGCCGCGGACGGTCGGCACCCGGCGGGTCATGCGGAGGAACGACCCCGAGGGCGACCGGCTCAAGGTTGCCGTCCTCACCGGCGCGCTGCCGTGGCTCAAGGAGTTCCACGGCAACGTCGTCGTCATCAAGTACGGCGGCCACGCCATGGTCGACGACGAGTGCCGGCGCGCCTTCGCCGAGGACATGGTGTTCCTGCGGACCTGCGGCATCCTGCCCGTCGTCGTGCACGGGGGCGGCCCGCAGATCACCGAGATGCTCGGCCGGCTCGGCATCGAGAGCGAGTTCCGCGGCGGCCTGCGGGTGACCACGCCGGAGACCATCGACGTCGTCCGGATGGTGCTGACCGGCCAGGTCGGACCGGACATCGTCGGCCTGATCAACCAGCACGGCCCCATGGCGGTGCACCTGTCCGGCGAGGACGGCGGCCTGTTCACCGCGGCCCGCACGCAGGCGGTCGTCGACGGCGAACCCGTGGACATCGGCCTGGTCGGTGACGTGGCCGGCGTCGACGTCACGCCGGTGACCGCGCTGCTGGAGGCGGGCCACATCCCGGTCGTCGCCAGCGTCGCCCCTGACGCGGACGGCGTCGTGCACAACGTGAACGCCGACACCGCGGCGGCCGCCCTGGCCGCGGCGCTGGGCGCGGTCAAGCTCGTCGTCCTCACCGACGTCGAGGGGCTGTACGCCGACTGGCCCAACCGCGACTCGCTCGTCCAGCAGATCGACGCCCGCGAACTGGCCGAGATCCTGCCGCACCTCGACGCCGGGATGATCCCGAAGATGGCCGCCTGCCTGCGGGCGGTCGAGGGCGGTGTGCGCCGCGCGACGGTCGTCGACGGGCGCACCCCCCACGCACTCCTGCTCGAGACGTTCACCACCGAGGGCACCGGCACGATGGTCGTGCCGGCTCCGACCGCGAAGGAGGGCACAGCACCATGACGCACACGGAGGAGCTGGCCCGCCGCTGGTCGGCCGTGATGATGAGCAACTACAGGACCCCGCCGGTCGCGCTCGACCACGGCGTGGGTGCCACCGTGTGGGACGTCGACGGCCGCGAGTACACCGACCTGCTCGGTGGCATCGCGACGACGATCCTCGGCCACGCGCACCCGAAGGTCGTCGAGGCGATCACCGCCCAGGCGCAGAAGCTCGGGCACGTCTCCAACCTGGCCATGCACGAGCCCGGCGTCGCGCTCGCCGAGCGGCTGCTGGACCTCGCCGGCCGCCCGGGCCGGGTCTTCTTCTGCAACTCCGGCGCCGAGGCCAACGAGGCGGCGTTCAAGATCAGCCGGCTCACCGGCCGGTCCGAGGTGATCACCGCCGAGGGGGCCTTCCACGGGCGGACGATGGGCGCGCTGGCGCTCACCGGCCAGCCGTCGAAGGCGGCGGCCTTCGCCCCCCTGCCCGGCGGTGTGCGCTACGTGCCCTACGGGGACGGCGACGCGCTGGCCGCAGCCGTCACCGAGCAGACCGCCATGGTGCTGCTCGAGCCCATGCTCGGTGAGGGCGGCGTCCTCCCGGCGCCCCCGGGATATCTGGCCGGGGCGGCGTCGGAGGCGTCCGCCGCCGGCGCACTCTTCGCGCTCGACGAGGTGCAGACCGGCATGGGCCGCACCGGCCACTGGTTCGCCCACCAAGCCGAGGGCCTCCAGCCCGACCTGATCACGCTCGCCAAGGCGCTCGGCGGCGGGCTCCCGATCGGCGCCACCCTCGCCTTCGGCGAGGCGGCGGACCTGATGACGGCGGGTTCCCACGGCTCGACCTTCGGGGGCAACCCGATCGCGGCCGCCGCCGCGCTCGCGGTGCTCGACACGATCCGCGACGAGGGCCTCCTGGAACGGGCGAAGGAGCTCGAGCACCGGTTCACCGCCGGCATCGAGGGACTGGGCCACGCCGGCATCAGCGGGGTGCGGGGGAGGGGGGCGCTGCTGGGCGTCGTCCTGACCGCCGACGTCGCACCCGTCCTCGAGACGCAGCTGCGCGCCGCGGGCTTCCTGACCAACGCGGTGGCACCCGGCGTGCTACGACTCGCTCCGCCCCTCGTCCTCGGCGACGCGCAGGTCGACGCCTTCGTCGCCGCGCTCCCTGCCGCCCTCGACACTGCACTGGAGAGCGCACCGTGACCCGGCACTTCCTCAAGGACGACGACCTCAGCCCGGCCGAGCAGGCCGAGGTGCTGGCCCTGGCCGCGGAGCTCAAGCGCACCCGCCACACCGCCGAGGCACCGATGCCGCTCGCCGGTCCCCGCGCGGTCGCGGTGCTCTTCGACAAGCCCTCCACCCGCACCCGGGTGTCCTTCTCGATCGGCGTCGCCGAGCTCGGTGGCTACCCGCTGGTCATCGACGCCGGCAGCAGCCAGCTGGGGCGCGGCGAGCCGATCGAGGACACGGCGCGGGTGCTCGACCGGCAGACCGCCGCGATCGTCTGGCGGACCTTCGGGCAGGAGCGCATCGAGGCGATGGCCTCGGCCAGCCGCGTGCCGGTGGTCAACGCGCTCACCGACGAGTACCACCCGTGCCAGATCCTGGCCGACCTCCAGACGGTGGTCGAGCACAAGGGCTCGCTGGCCGGCCGCTCGCTGACCTACCTGGGCGACGGCGCGAACAACATGGCGCACTCCTACCTGCTGGGCGGGGCGACGGCGGGCATGCACGTGCGGATCGGCTCGCCGGAGACGTTCCGGCCCGATCCGGGCATCCTCGACCGCGCGGCGAAGATCGCCGCCGAGACGGGCGGCTCGGTCGGCTGGACCGACGACGCCGCGGCCGCCGCTGAGGGTGCCGACGTCCTGGCCACCGACACCTGGGTGTCGATGGGGCAGGAGGAGGAGTACGACACGCGCATCGCGCCGTTCCTGCCCTACGCCGTCGACGAGGCGGCGCTGTCCCGGGCCGCGGACGACGCCGTCGTCCTGCACTGCCTGCCGGCCTACCGCGGCAAGGAGATCGCCGCCGCGGTCATCGACGGGCCGCAGAGCGTCGTGTGGGACGAGGCGGAGAACCGGCTGCACGCGCAGAAGGCGCTCCTCATGTGGCTGCTCCAGCGATGACGGCGGGGCTCACGCGCAGCGCCCGTCAGGCACGCATCCGCGGGCTGATCGAGGCCCAGGCGGTCACCTCGCAGACCCACCTGGCGGCACTGCTCGCCGAGTCCGGCGTCGAGGTCACCCAGGCGACGCTCTCGCGCGACCTGGAGGATCTCGGCGCGGTGAAGATGCGCGGCTCCGACGGGGCGCCGGCCAGCTACGTGCTGCCGCCGGAGAACGCGCCGCTGCGCCCGGCGCAGGCGGCACCGGCGCGGCTCACCCGGCTCCTGGCCGACCTGCTGACCCACGCCGAGGGCAGCGCCAACCTGGCGGTCCTGCG
>DASQTE010000115.1:0-4731 GCA_035642035.1 Blastococcus sp. | reverse complement strand
CGCGAGGACCTGCAGGTGCTCTTCCGGCCGCTGTTCTTCACGTCCTTCATGCTCGCCGACTGGCTCGACGACTCCGACGCCATGGGCGCCCGGCGGATCGTCCTGTCGTCGGCCTCCAGCAAGACCGCGTACGGCACGGCGTTCGAGCTGCAGCGGCTCGGCCGCGAGGTCGTCGGGCTCACCTCCCCCCGCAACGTGGCGTTCACCGAGAGCCTCGGCTGCTACGACGTGGTGGTGCCCTACGACGCCCTGGACCAGCTCGCGCCGGAGGTGCCGACCCTCTACGCCGACCTGGCCGGGGATCCCGCGCTGACGGCCAGGGTGCGCGACCGGCTGGGGTCGGCACTGGTGCACGAGGTCGTCGTCGGCGTCACGCACCAGGAGGCCGCGACCGCGGGCACCCTCGCCGACACGGGACCGGCGATGTTCTTCGCGCCCGACCAGATGCGCAAGCGCATCGCCGAGTGGGGGCGCGAGGGCCTCGACCGCCGCTTCGCCGACGCGTGGAGCGCGTTCGCGCCGTTCGCCGAGCGATGGGTCGACGTGGTGGTGTCCACCGGTCCCGACGAACTGGAACGCGTCTGGCAGGACGTGCTCGCCGGCCGGGCGGATCCCCGCGCCGGCCACGTCGTCACGTTCTAGGTGCGGGTCGGCTGACCCCCGGCCGGGCGGTGGCGGTCGCGCTCGTAGTCGCTGACCAGGCCGATCCGCCGGGCGTGCCGCTCGTCCCCGCTGAACGGCGTCCGCAGGAACTCGAGGACCAGCTCGGTGGCCCCTTCCGGGCTGTGCTGGCGCGCCCCGATGGAGACGACGTTCGCGTCGTTGTGCTGGCGGGCCAGCTGCGCGGTGGAGGTGTTCCACACCAGCGCGGCCCGGACGCCGGGCACCTTGTTGGCCGCGATCTGCTCGCCGTTGCCCGAGCCGCCGATGACGACGCCGAGCGTGCCCGGCTCGGTCACCGTCCGCTCCCCCACCTCGAAGCAGAACGGCGGGTAGTCGTCCTCGGCGTCGTACTCGAAGGCGCCGCAGTCGACCGGCTCGTGACCGGCGTCGGTGAGCGCCTGCTTCAGGTGCTCCTTGAATTCGAGGCCGGCGTGATCGGTACCGACGAAGACGCGCATGGCGAGCAGTTTGACAGGGTGACCGCATGGCGGTGCTCGGGGTCGACGGCTGGCGGGGACGCTGGGTCGGGGCGCTGCTCGACGGCCGGCGAGTCACCCTGCTGGACCTCCCCGAGGTCGGCGCGGTGCTGGACGTCCCCGACGTCGAGCTGATCGCCATCGACATGCCGATCGGCCTCTCCGACGACGGCGTCCGCGCCTGCGACGTCGCCGCCCGACGACTGCTGACCGGGGCCGGCAGCTCGGTCTTCCCCGCGCCGGTGCGATCGGTGCTGGCGACCGACGACTACGCGGAGGCCCGTCGGATCGCGCTCGCCACGTCCGCCCGGTCGATCTCGGCGCAGGCGTTCCAGCTGGTGAAGGCCATCCGCGCGCTCGACGAGGCGCTCGGCGACCCGCCGACCGACCGGGTGGTCGAGGTCCACCCCGAGCTCGCGTTCCGCGCCCTGTCGGAGGAGGTGCGCAACCGGAAGGGCACCGCGCGGGGCACCGCCCAACGGCTGCGGGCACTGCGCCGGGTCATGGACGTCGAGGAGGCCCTGCTGGCGGCCCCGGTCGGCGTGCCGGTGATCGACGCGCTGGACGCCTGCGCGGCCGCGTGGTCGGCCCGGCGGCTGGCCGACGGGCAGGGCGAGTGCGTGGGCGACGGCGCCACCGACAGCCGGGGCCGTCCCATGCGGATCTGCTGGTGACGGCGCCTCAGGACCCGGTGAGGCGGCGGACCACCGAGAGCGGCAGCACCCGCAGCAGGCGGGCGACCGGCGTCCACGGCAGCCCCGGCACGTACGCCTTCACCGGCTCGCGCTCGATCGCGGCGGTCAGCGCGTCGACGCCCTTGTCCAGGTCGACGGTGAAGGGACCGCGCCGGCCGACGTTGATGTCGGTGGCGATGTAGCCGGGCAGGATCGTCGTCACCACGATGCCGCTCCCCCAGACGTCGGAGCGGATGCCCTCGGCGAGCGAGTTGACGGCGGCCTTGCTGGCGCCGTACGCCGTCCGGCTGCCCGGCATGCCCCGGACGGAGGCCACCGACGAGATCAGCACCAGGTGACCGGCGCCCTGGGACCGGAAGACCTCCATGGCGGCCTCGCACTGGGCGTGCGCCCCGAGGACGTTCGTGGTCAGGACGGCGCGGTTGGCCGCCGCCCCGCCGGTGCCGATCGAGGCGCCCTTCCCGATGCCGGCGTTGACGACGACGCGGTCGAGGCCGCCGAGCTGGTCGGCGAGGGCCGGGATGACCCGGGCCACGGCCTCGGGATCGTCGACGTCGAGCGCCGCCGTCACCACCCGGATCCCGGGGTGCGCGGCGAGCAGCTCCTTCTCCACCGACCGCAGGAGCTCGGCGCGACGGGCGACGAGCGCCAGGTCCCGGCCCTGCGCGGCGAAGCGGCGGGCCATGCCCTCGCCGAGGCCGGAGCTGGCACCGGTGATCAGGATGCGCTGACGGACGGGGTTCGGCACCGCGACAGCATGCCGCACGGCGGTGAGCAGGGTCCTTCGGCCCGGCGCCGGGGACCCCTCGTGACCGGGCGGTCGCGGCGCAGCAGCACGCGCCGGGGGCGGCGGACCCGGCATGTCACGGACGCGCCCGCTGCGACGTCTCCATGACTAGCGTCCCGCGCGGTCTCAGGTCGTGGTCCCGACCGGCGCCGCTCGGGCTCCGCGTGCCAGTTCCGCACGGCACCACTCCCCCGGAGGGACACCCATGGCCACCGATCGCCCACCGGTACCCGACCCGCGGCAGCCGGCCGACCAGCCGTCGTCCGCCACCGCCCCACCGGAGGTGGAGCGGCGCACCGGACCCGGCGGGCGCCCGCTCTGGGTCGCGCTCGTCCTGATCAGCACCGTGCAGCTCATGGTGGTGCTCGACGGCTCCGTCGTGAACATCGCGCTCCCCCGCATCCAGGAAGAGCTCGCCATCACCGACGCCGACCTCACCTGGGTGGTCACGGCGTACGCGATCGCCTTCGGCGGCCTGCTGCTGCTCGGCGGACGGCTCGGCGACCTCATCGGCCGGCGCAAGGTCTTCTTCGCGGGCGTGCTGCTGTTCTCCCTCGGTTCGCTGCTCGCGGGCCTGGCCCAGGAGCAGTGGCAGCTGCTCGGAGCCCGCACCCTGCAGGGCGCCGGTGCCGCGGCGGCGTCCCCGACCGCCCTGGCGCTGATCACGACGACATTCCCGGCGGGCCCGCAGCGCAACCGTGCCTTCGCCGTCTACGCGGCCATGTCCGGTGCGGGCGCGGCCGTGGGGCTGATCCTCGGCGGCGCGCTCACCGAGTCCTCCTGGCGCTGGACGATGCTCATCAACGTGCCGATCGGGCTGGTCGTGGCGTTCATGGCGCCGCGCTTCCTCGCGGAGTCCGCGCCGCAGCCCGGCCGATGGGACCTGCCGGGGGCCTTCACGGGGACGATCGGGCTGGCCGCGATCGTCTACGGCTTCAACCGGAAGGCGCAGACCGACCTCGACACCGGCCTGCCCCAGGAGTGGTCGGACACCCTGGTGGTCGGCCCGATCGTCGTCGGGGTCCTGCTGCTGGTGGCCTTCTTCGTGGTCGAGGCCCGCTCGTCGCACGCCCTGCTGCCCATGAGGGTGATCGCCGACCGGACCCGGGCGGTGAGCTTCGCCGCGATGCTGGTCATCGGCGCGGCGATCTTCTCGATGTTCCTGTTCGTGTCGCTGTTCGTGCAGCAGGTGCTGGGCTACAGCCCGCTCGAGGCCGGTATCGCCTTCCTGCCCTTCACCGTCGGCATCGTCGTGGCCGCCCAGGTCGCGTCGGCGCTGGCCTCGCGGGTCGATCCCCGCTGGATCGCCGGCGCGGGTGGCGGGCTGTCGGTGCTGGCCATGTGGGGCTACAGCCAGATGGACGTCGACGCCGGCTACGCCACCGATCTGCTGCCGTGGATCGTCGTCCAGGCGGTCGGCATGGGGCTGCTGTTCGTGCCGCTCACGCTCACGGCCGTCAGCCGCGTCGACCCGGGTGACGCCGGCGTCGGCTCGGCGGTGCTGAACACGGTGCAGCAGGTCGGCGGGGCCGTCGGCATCGCCGTCCTCGGGACCGTCTTCGCGAACGGGATCAGCGAGCGCCTCGCCCAGCTGGCCGCGGCCGGTCCTCCGGGTCCGGAGGCCGCCCTGGACGCGCAGGCCTACGGGACGTCGCAGGCGTTCATGGTGGCGATCTGGATGATGGTCGCCGTCACCGTGGTGATCCTCGTGGGCCTGAACATCCGGCACGAGGACCTGGCCACCGACGTCACGCCGGGTCAGGCCGCGGCTCTGGCGGAGGGAGCGGCTGTGGGCGAGCCGCCGGAGATCCCGCCCCAGGCGGGGTCCCCGGCGGCCGATCCGGCCGGCGCGGGCAGCGACGCCCCGGACGGGCGCCGCGTCACCTGAGCGTCACCGGCGGGCGCTGAGCTCCAGCGTGTCGGCGGGGACGGACTCCATGTCGGGACCGGAGAGCCGGGTGCGCTTGAGCTCCCAGAAGTCCGGGAGGTTGGCCAGCAGGACCGCGCCGTCGAACGCCTTGCCGGCGTCCTCGCCGGTCGGGACCTTGCTGATCACCGGGCCGAAGAACGCCACGCCGTCGATGTGCATGACCGGGGTGCCGACGTCGTC
>DASQTE010000114.1:0-8281 GCA_035642035.1 Blastococcus sp. | reverse complement strand
TCACCACCAGCGCGACGACCAGGAGCAGCGGTCGCAGCAGCGACCGGCGGGGTGCGGACGCGGCCGGACCTGCCCCGCTGCGGGTCGCCCCCTGGGTAGCGGTCGCGGTCGTCTCAGACACGGGTCAGCTCCTTGGTGCCGAAGAGCCCGGACGGCCGGACGAGCAGGACGGCGATCATGACGATGTAGGGGACGACGTCGCCGAACCCGCGACCGAGGAAGAGCAGCTGGTCCTGGTAACCGGACGCCAGCGACTCGGCAACGCCGATCAGCAGGCCACCGACCAGGGCGCCGCCGGTGGAGTCCAGGCCCCCGAGGATGGCGGCCGGGAGGGCGCGGAGCGCGACGGTGTAGACCGTGGCGCTCACCCCGGGCGTCGGCGATCCGACGAGGAAGAGCGCGGCGACCCCGGCGAGCGCACCGGCGACGATCCACGCGAGGGCCGAGACCCGTCCCTGCTTGATGCCCATGAGCGCGGCCGTCTCGCCGTCCTCGGCCGAGGCGCGCATCGACACGCCCCAGCTGGAGTACTTGAAGGCCACGAAGAACAGGGCGATCAGGACGCCGGCGACGATGGTCGCGATCAGCCGGTTGTCGCTGATGCCGACGGCACCGATCCGGAACGAGCCGCCGCCCCACGGGTGGGGCACGTTGAGGATGTCCGAACCGATCCGCCGGATCAGCTCGGTCAGCAGGATGATGTCCACACCGATCGTGACGATGGCGAGACTGATGACCGGGGCACCCCGCAACCGGTTGATGATCAGTCGCTCGACGAGCAGGGCGGCCAGCGCCGTGATCGCGATCCCGACGAGCGCGGCCAGGAAGAAGCCGAGCGGCTCGGAGAGCCGGGCGATCGAGTAGGCGCCCAGCAGCAGCAGGGAGCCGTGCGTGAAGCTCACGACCTCGCTCGCCTTGAAGATGATCACGAACCCGAGGGCGATGAGTGCGTAGATGGCGCCGAGGGAGACGCCGTTCATCAGCAGCGACAGGAACTGGGTCACGAGGTCGTCCCGGGGGTCTCGGAGGTGTGGTGACCGGTCACGGCGGCCTCGGCCGGGTTGATCTCGTCGCCGGAGCCGAGGTAGGCCCGGATGACCTCCGGGTCGCGCTGGACCTCCGCCGGTGTGCCGTCGGCGATCCGGCGGCCGAAGTCGAGGACCGTGACCCGGTCGGCCAGCGACATGACCATGCCCATGTCGTGCTCGACGAGGACGACGGAGATCCCCAGCGCCGACCGGATCTCGCGGATGGCCTCGGCCATCCGGTCGGTCTCCTCGGCGTTCATCCCCGCGACCGGCTCGTCGAGGAGCAGGAGCCGTGGCTCGGTGCAGAGCGCCCGCGCCACCTCGACGCGCTTCTGGTCGCCGTAGGAGAGGACCCCGACCGGCGTGTGCAGCTTGTCGCCGAGTTCGAGGAACTCCGCGATCTCGGCCACCCGCGCGCCGTGCAGCTTTCCCTCGCGAGTCGCCTTGGGAAGCCGCAACCCCGCCGCGATGAACCCGGCCTTCGTCAGGTGGTGCCTGCCGAGCATGAGGTTCTCGGCGACGGACTGCCCGCCGGAGAGGGCGATGTTCTGGAACGCGCGGGCGACCCCGATGCCGGCGATCTGGAACGGCCGCATCTGGTCCAGCCGGTGGTCGCCGAAGCGGACCTGCCCCTCGGCGGCCTTGTAGACGCCGGACAGGACGTTGAACATCGTCGACTTGCCCGCGCCGTTGGGGCCGATGATCGCGTGGATGGCCCCGGGCTCGACCCGGAAGGACACCTCCGACAGCGCCTTGATGGCGCCGAACCGGACGCTCACGTTGTCGACCTCGACCGCGGGGATGTCCGCGCGCAGGTCCGCCCCGGTCGGGCTCGCCGCGGTCATGCCGACCACCGCGAGAGCTTCTTGCCCGACGCGACGGGCACGCGTGGCGCCCCGGATTCGGTGTCGCCGTCGTGGCCGAGATAGAGGCGCTGCACCTCGTCGGTCTGGGCGAGCTCCCGCGCGTCGCCCGACAGCGAGACCTCGCCGACGTCGAGCACGTAGGCGAGGTCGGCCACCCCGAGCGCCATCGTGGCGTTCTGCTCGACCAGCAGCACGGAGGTGCCCTGGCGGTTGATCTCGGCGATCACCTCGCCGATCTGGCCGATGATCCGGGGCGCGAGGCCCAGGGAGGGCTCGTCGAGCAGGAGCAGCTTCGGGCTGGCCATCAGCGCACGGCCGATGGCGAGCATCTGCTGCTCCCCGCCCGAGAGGAGCGCCCCGCGCTGCGAGCCGCGCTCCTTGAGCACCGGGAACATCTCGTACACCCGGTCCTGCGCCCGGGCCTTCGCCTGCTTGTCCTTGTTGCCCATGCCGCCGGCCCGCAGGTTCTCCTCCACGGTGAGGCGGCCGAAGATCCGCCGGCCCTCGGGGACCTGCACCAGCCCCATGCGGACGGTCTGGGCGGGGTCGCGGGAGGCGAGGTCGGTCTCGCCGAAGCGCACCGATCCCGACTCGACCCGGCCGCGGTGCAGCCGCAGCGTCCCGGAGATCGTGCGCAGCAGGGTGCTCTTTCCCGCCCCGTTGCTCCCCAGGACGGCGACGACCTTGCCGTCGGGGACCTCCATGGACACCCCGCGCACCGCCTGGACGGCGCCGCCGTAGGTCACGTGGAGCGACTCGATGCTCAGCACGGCAACACTTCCTCTCTGCGACGTCGATCGACGCGGGCGGACCACCTGGTGGGACGGGACCCCCGTCACGGGCGAGCGCGGCAACTCGCCCTGGCGGCCGGCGGCAGGAGGGCTCCGGCCCTGGGCCCGCCTCGCGGCCCGGGTCGGGAGCCGACCTGACCGGCGCGCTGCAGTGACCTGGCCCACATGCGGCGGAACTCTAGGCGAGCGAGAGCAAAATCCGAGGCCGAGCAGGTCACGGATCGATCACCTTGCTGAACACGGCCCCTCCGGGGGTGTCCGCCTGGCGTCTGCGCACAGCCCCGGTGGGAGCAGTTGAGTGGGGTGGCCACATTGCGCCGGTCCGGCTCGGCGCTCCGGACCGCGGTTCCCCGTCGTGGCCGGCGGACAGGGGAAGTCCAGGTCCGCGCAGCACGTTGTGCACACCGTGAGCAGCCGCAGGGACGTCGACGTCGTCGTGATCGGCGCGGGCCAGGCGGGCCTCTCCACCGGCTGGGCCCTCGCGCGGCAGGGCTTCGAGCCGGGGACCGGCTTCGTCGTCCTCGACGCCGACGCCGCTCCCGGCGGCGCGTGGCAGCACCGCTGGCCCTCGCTGACGCTCGGCACCACTCACCGCGTGCACGACCTGCCCGGCCTGCGGTTCGACCCGCCGGCCGACGACACCCCGGCCGTCGCCTCGGTCCCCGCCTACTTCGCCGAGTACGAGCGCCGCTTCGACCTGCCGGTCCACCGCCCGGTCCGGGTCCGCGCCGTCCGACGCACCGACGACGACGGGTTCCGCGTGGAGACCGACGCCGGCGACTGGACGGCGCGCGCGATCGTCAACGCCACCGGCACCTGGACCCGGCCGTTCGTCCCGCGCTACCCCGGCCAGGAGCTGTTCCGCGGCCGCCAGCTGCACACCGTCGACTACCGCTCCGCGGACGAGTTCGCCGGGCAGCACGTCGTCGTCGTCGGCGGCGGCGCCTCCGCCACCCAGCTGCTGGGCGAGATCTCGCAGGTGGCCGACACGACCTGGGTGACCCGGCGTCCGCCGGTCTGGCGGGAGGGGCCGTTCGACGAGGCCGTCGGCCGCGAGGTGGTCGCGAAGGTGGCGGAGGCGGTCCGGGAGGGCCGTCGTCCCGGCAGCGTCGTCGGTCTGACCGGGCTGCTGGTCTCCACGCCCTACATCCGCGACGCCCTCGACCGCGGGGTCCTCGAGCGGCTGCCGACGTTCGACCGGATCACCGAGGACGGCGTCGAGTGGGCGGACGGGCGGCACGTGCGGGCCGACGCGATCCTCTGGGCCACCGGCTTCCGGGCCGCCGTGCAGCACCTGGCCCCGCTGCACCTGCGGGGAGCCGGCGGCGGCATCCGCATGGACGGCACCGCCGTCGCCGGTGAGCCGCGCGTGCACCTCGTCGGCTACGGCCCCTCGGCCAGCACGATCGGCGCCAACCGCGCCGGTCAGGAGGCGGCCCGCCGGCTGCGGCGGCTGCTGAGGGACCCGGGGGAACTCCCCCGCACCGCCTAGGTTCCCGCTTCGGGGTCCGTTCAGGGTCCGTTCAGGGCTCTCCCCGATGTATCCGAGGGCGCTCGGACGACATCGTTCCTGGCATGACCTCTCCCCTGCCCGGCAGCGGGGCGATCGCATGATCGTCGCCCGCGACCTCACCAAGATCTACGGCGGCAAGCCCGCGGTCGACGGGATCACCTTCACCGTCCGGCCCGGCCGCGTCACCGGCTTCCTCGGCCCCAACGGCGCCGGCAAGTCGACGACGATGCGCATGGTCCTGGGGCTCGACCGGCCCACCGCCGGCAGCGTGACCGTGAACGGCCGTCGCTACTCCGACTACGCCGCGCCCCTGCGGGAGGTCGGCGCGCTGCTCGAGGCCCGGGCCCTGCACCCCGGACGCTCGGCGCGCGACCACCTGCGCTGGCTCGCGGCGAGCAACGGCATCCCGCGGCCACGGGTCGAGGAGGTCCTAGGCCTCGTCGGGCTCGACGCCGTCGCGGACAAGCGGGTCGGAAAGTTCTCCCTCGGCATGGGCCAGCGGCTCGGCATCGCCGTCGCCCTGCTCGGCGACCCGCCGGTCGTCGTCCTCGACGAGCCCGTCAACGGCCTGGACCCGGAGGGCATCCGCTGGGTCCGCACCCTGGCCCGCGAGCTCGCCGGCCAGGGCCGCACCGTCTTCGTGTCCAGCCACCTCATGTCGGAGATGGCGCTGACCGCCGACCACCTGGTCGTCGTCGGCCGCGGGAAGATCCTCGCCGACTGCTCCATGTCGGAGTTCATCGCCGACCACGCCGCCTCCTACGTGCGGGTCGCCAGCCCCCAGCGCGGCGAGGTCGCCGACCTGCTGCGCCGGCAGGGGCTCGACGTCGCCGTCCACGACGAGGAGCTGCGGGTCCAGGGGCTGGACGCCGCCGCCGTCGGCGAGCTGGTCGGCCGCAGCGGCCTGCTCCTGCACGAGCTGACCCTCGTGCAGTCCTCGCTCGAGGACGCCTTCATGACGTTGACCGCCGACAGCGTGGAGTACCACGCGACTCCCACCGCCGGGATCCCCGCATGACCGTCACCGAGTTCTCCGACACCGTCGTCCTCGACCCGAAGGCCAACGTCCCGGGCGTCCGGCGGCCCGGGTTCGGCGCCGCGCTGCGCGCGGAGTGGATCAAGTTCTGGTCGGTCCGCTCGACGTTCTGGTCGACCGCGATGCTCTTCGTCCTGGGCGCCGGCCTGACCGTGCTGGTCTGCGCGACCAGCGCCGCGTGGCTGGCGAGCAGCGAGGCCGACGAGTCCCCGCTGTCGTTCGTCACCTGGGGCCTGATGTTCGCCCAGATCACTGCCATCGTGCTGGGCACGCTCGTGGTGACCAGCGAGTACGGCACCGGGATGATCCGCGCGACGCTGGCCGCGACCCCCCGCCGCGGATCGGTGCTGGCCGCCAAGGCGATCGTGCTCACCGGCACGCTCTTCGTCGTCGGCACCGTCACCGCGTTCGCCGGGTTCTTCGGCGGCAACTTCTTCCTCGACCGCGAGGGCATCGGGATCGCCCTCGGCGACGAGGGCGTGCTGCGCGCGATGCTCGGCAGCGGCCTCTACATGGCCGGCCTCGGCCTGTTCGCCGCCGCGGCGGGCTTCCTCATCCGGCACACCGCGGCCGCGCTGTCGGTCGTCCTCGCGCTGGTGTTCGTCGTCGGCAACATGGCGTTCCTGCTGCCCGGCACCTGGGGCGAGTGGACGGCGAAGCTGATGCCCGGCAACGCCGGGTCCGGGGTCGCCACCCCGGTGTCGTTCAACCCCGGGCTGCTCGACCCGTGGGTCGGCTTCGCGGTGTTCGCGGGCGAGGTCGCGCTGCTGACCGTGATCGCGTGGGCGACCTTCCGGCGCCGGGACGCCTGACCCCGCCCCGCCTGTGCCCCGGCCCGACCGGCCGGGGCACAGTGGTGGGGTGACCTCCCCCGATCCGCTGACCGAGGGCGCGCGCCGCGCCGACCGGTTCCTCTCGCTGCTGGGTACCGACGACGAGGCCGCGACCGAGCTGGTCGACGGCCTGACCGACGTGCGCGACCTGGTCTTCCTCGGCGCCGGGCTGACCTCCGTCGCCCGCGCCGAGGCGCGGTCGCTCCCGCCCGCGCAGCGCGCCCAGGCCAACACGCGGCAGCTCCGGCTCGGCGAGTTCCGCGACGCCCACCGCAGCGATCCCGCGGGCCTGCGGGCCTGGCTGCGGCGCGCCGGCGAGGAGATCCTGCTGATCCGCTCGCAGCAGGCGATCGCCGACCGGGTGGACGCCGCCGATCAGGCGTGGACGGAGGCCCGCGCCGCGGCCGAGGCCAGCGGCACCGCCGCCGCCAGCGACGCGGCGACGACCACGTAGGTCCAGTCCAGCCCGATCCCCGCGGACAGGAAGCCGAGCGCCAGGGCGCCGGTGGCGGTGCCGGCGTCGAACGAGGCGTTCCACATCGCGCTCGCCGTCGTCGTCCCGCTCTCTCCGGCCCGGGCGAACGCCGCGACCAGGGTCAGGTTCTGGGTGGCGCCGTAGCCGGCTCCGAAGACCGCGGCGCCGGCGAGCACCCACCCCGCTCCGGCACCGAGCCCGACGGCGGTGATCACCAGCCCGACCGCGGCCACGACGAGCGCCAGGGGGAGCAGCAGGCGGCTGCCCATCCGGTCGGACAGCGCGCCGGCCCGCCAGCGGGTGACCGCGCCGGTCACCCCGAAGACCAGCAGGGCCGCGGTGGCGAGCACTCCCTCGGGGCGCTCGATCGGCAGGAAGGTCACCAGGCCGCCGCCGGCCATGGTGACGACGAACAGCACGAGCGAGGGCAGCAGCGCGGCGCGCACGGCCGCCCGGCGGGCACCGACGGCCCCGGGCCCCGGCTCCGGCGCGACGGAGCGCACGAGCAGCGGGACCAGGAGGACGCCCAGGACCGGGGAGGCCGCCAGCCAGGACAGCCAGCCCACGTGGCCGTCCAGCACGAGCGCGACGCCCGCGGGCACCGCCACCAGGTTCGGGATCGCGATGGCCAGCCCGTACAGCCCGACGGACTCGCCGCGGCGCTCCGGCGGGGCGACCCGTGCAGCGAGGGTCGCGCCGAGCACGGTGAGGACGGCGAATCCCGCGCCGCGGACCGCCGACAGCGCGCAGATCCAGGCCAGGCCGTCGTCCACGACGTAGAACGGCGAGGGCAGTCCCATGGCGATCAGCCCCGCGACGAGGACCGGCCCCACGCCGAACCGGGTGGTCAACGCGGGGATCGTCGCCTGGAAGGCGACCGTGACCGCGAGGAAGACCGCCGTGACCAGGCCGGCGCTGCTGGGGGACGCACCCCCGGTCACCGCGTAGACCGGCAGCGACGCCAGGGTGAGGCAGAAGCTGGCGAAGCCCAGCACCGTCACGCCGATCAGCGCCTGCATGGCGCGCCCGCGCCACAGCGCCGTCCGGACCTCGCCCGTTCCCCCACTCACCACCCGATCATGACCGCCCGTGCACGCCACGCCGCGACCGGGTAGGCACGGGCCATGCCGCTGCTCACGGTCGGTCACGGACCGCAGGACCGCGAGGCCCTCGGCGCGCTGCTGACCGGGGCGGGCGTCGCCGAGCTGGTCGACGTCCGGCGGTTCCCAGGCAGCCGGAGCAACCCCGACGTCGCCCGCGACGCCCTCGCCCGGTGGCTCCCGGCCCTCGGCGTCGGGTACCGGTGGGAGGAGCGGCTGGGCGGTCGGCGCCGCCTGGACCCGGCGCTGCCGGTCGAGGACGGCTGGTGGACCGTCGCGCAGTTCGCCGCCTACGCCGCGCACACCAGGACGCCGGAGTTCCGCGCCGCCCTCGACGAGGTGCTGGCCGACGCGGCGCGGACGACGGTCGCGGTCATGTGCAGCGAGACCGTCTGGTGGCGCTGCCACCGCCGGCTGATCGCCGACGTCGCCGTCCTCGGCCGCGGCGTGCCCGTCCACCACCTGATGCCCGGCGGCCGGCCTGCGCCGCACCGCCCGTCCGAGGGCGCCGTCGTCGGACCCGACGGCGCCGTCCACTGGCCTGCCCCGGACGATCAGGAGACCTGATCGTTCTGGGTCCTGGCTCACCGTCCACCATGAGCCAGGACCCATTGTGATCAGGTCTCCTGATCATCCTGG
>DASQTE010000113.1:0-9957 GCA_035642035.1 Blastococcus sp. | reverse complement strand
CCTACGTCACGTCGGCCCGGCTGACGCCGCGACCGGCCGCACCGCAGGCCGACAAGGCGGGGAGCGACGGGATTCACGAGCCGGTCTCCCATCCTCGGCAGGCGACGGCGCAGGCGGATCCGGCACGACGGTCCGGCGACCCGGGGGCATAGGGGCACTGCGACCCGGGCCCCCATCGCCCTCCCGGATCACCTCTGCGGGGCGAGGCCGTCCCGGTGCTTCCGCGCCTATGTTCGCTGCCCGGCACCAGTCGAGCAGGGAGTGGCCGTGGTTCCGACATCCGGGCGACCGGGACAGAGGCGCCCGCACGTGGACGCCGGCCGGCTGTGGGCCGGGGGCGCCGCGACCGCCGTGGTGGCCGCGCTGATCGCGCTGGTCGGGGTGCTCATCAGCGAGGGGCTGTTCGATCTGCAGATGGTCGAGCCGCCGTTGCTGCCCGTCGGCGGGTCGTTCGCGGTGCGGTACGCGGTGACGGCGGCCGCCCTGGCGCTGGTCGCCACCGGGATCGCGCACCTGCTTGCTCTGACCACACCGCGTCCGAGGTCGTTCTTCGGGTGGATCGTCGGCCTGGCGACGCTGGTCGGCGTGGTGCTCCCCTTCGCTATGGAAGGCACGCTCGGCGGCCAGGTGGCCACGGCCGTGGTGAACCTGGTCATCGGGGTGTGCGTGCTCAGCCTGCTGTCGTCGGTGCTGGCCCGCACGGTCGTCGTCCCGCGCGCACCCGGCCCGTCAGCTCCGCCGCCGTGGCAGTGACGACGGAGCGACGTCAGGGGTCCGACAGCGTCGGCTGACGGCGCGAAGTACCTGCGCGACGCCTCCGGTCACGACGAGCGGGCGCTGCAGGTCTCGGCGAACTCCTCGGGGCTGACCCGGCACCCGGTCCTGCAGTGGAACCCGACCGGACGGATCCCGGCCGGCGCCCCGCTGACACCGTCGGACGCCCAGCCCACCGCGGCGAGCTGCCCGCAGTCCGGGCAGATCTCCCAGGTCACGTGGTCGCTCATGCGCTCCTCCGGACGTCCTGTGTCCCGGACCTGTCCGTGGACGCCACGTCGTCGGCCAGATCGGCCCCGACCGCCAGGGCGATCGCCTCGGCGGTGTGCACCGACGACGGCGAGTCACCCCGCCGTCGATGACGAGCGCCCCAGCCGGCGGCGACCTGCGCGGTGGCGGCCTGGACGCTCGTGCCGTCGGACCCGGCGAGCAGCGTGAGGATGGCCCGCCGGATGGCGGCGGTGAGGAGCGTGGTGCGGAGCAAGGCGTCTCCATCGGCGGACGGGTGCGGCTCCCCCACCGTGCCCACTGCGATCGCCGGATGCAGTACCGCCGAGGACAGGACGCTTACCCTCTGGGGACTTCGGCGAAGGCGGCCCGATGGACCCGTGCATCCGCTCCGCGACCCTCGACGAATTCACCGAGCTCGCGCAGTCCCTCGGGCTCGATCCGGCGCGGCAGATCGCCAAGGCGGGACTGGTCCCGGCCGACCTCGCCGTCCCCGACCGGTGGATCCCGGCGGCAGCCGCCGCACGGTTGCTGGAGGTGTCGGCCGCCGACTCCGGATGCGACGACTTCGGCCTGCAGCTCTCGGGGCGGCGCCGGCTGGCGGTCCTGGGTCCGCTGAGCGTCGTTCTCCGGGAGGAGCCCGACCTGCGCAACGCACTGCTCCTGCTGATCCGGTACGAGCACAGCTACAACGAGGCGATCTCCCTGGAGCTGAGCGAGGCGGACGAGCTGGCCACGATGCGGGTGTGGCTGCGGTTCGGCGAGCCCACTCCGACACGGCAGGCTCTCGACCTGGCCGTCGGCGGCCTCGTCGGGCTGATCCGGGCGCTCACCGGTCCCGGCTGGCAGGCCCAGGCGGTGCACTTCTCGCACTCGGCACCGGAGCGGATGGACTCGCGACGGCGCCTGCTCGGCCCCCGCCTGCGGTTCGAGCACGAGTTCACCGGACTCGTGTTCCGTGCCGGCGACCTGGACGACGGGAACGTGCTGGCCGATCCGCTGATGAGCCCGTACCTCCCGCAACTCTCCACGCCGTGCCACCACCGCGCGACCGAACCCTGGTCGACCAGGTCCGGCAGCTGGTCGAGACCCTGCTCCCGGTGGGGCGCTCCTCGATGCGGCAGGTCGCGCACAGCCTCGGCCTGACGACCCGCACCCTGCGACGTCGCCTGGAGGCGGAGGAGGCGAGCTACTCGTCGATCGTCGACGACGCGCGGACCTCCCTCGCCGAGCGCTACCTCGCGAACGAGCGCCTGTCGCTGACCGACATCTCCTACCAGCTCGGCTTCGCGGCTCCCAGCGCCTTCTCCCGCTGGTTCCGCGACCGCTTCGCCGTCAGTCCGAGCGAGTGGCGGCGCGAGGCCGCCGGCGCCGGCCGGACCCTCGTCGCGGCCGACCGTTGATCGTCAGCCGCGGCGCTGGTCCCACAGCGGACGAGCCAGCTCGGTGGCGAACCCGAGCACGGCGCCGACCGCGAAGCACTCCCCGATGAACCGGGCGACCTCGCTGTGCGCCGGGGTCCAGCCGGTCGCCCGCGGCGACACGAAGGCCTGGGCTCGTGGGGGGTCGGCTCCCCAGGACGTCTCAGCGGCCCGTCCGTCGGTCCTGGCCTCGTGCGCGTCCACCGTCATGGCCGGGCTCCTTCCCCCGGTCGCCACGGTTCCGTAGGGACGCCGGACAGTGATCCCCCGATCGGCATGAGCCGTGGGTGGCCCGTCCCGGGCCCGCGGTGCGTGTCTAAGCCGACGGACGGGCCGGGTCACCGCCGAGCGGGACCGGCAGGCCCGACGCGGGACCCGACTTCAGCCCGGCCTCGGACCGCGTCGTCGCCTGCCGCCCGAGGACCACGATGACGACGGTCTCGGCCACCAGACCCGCTCCCGTCAGCAGCACCCAGGCCATGTCGCCCCTCTTCCTGCGCGCCGCGCGTCGGGCATGCCGTGCCCGGCACACGATCGCCGTGGACGAGCGGCTCATCGTCGCCGGATCCGTCGACGCCCTCGTCACCTGCGCCGGGCGAGTTCGCAGGTCGGGTCGCTCTCCAGGCGCCTGGCGGCGTGTCGTCACACGTACGGAGCGGCGGACCGCGCGCCGAGCTCACGAGCCGGGTGGCGCGACCCGATTCACCCTGTGCGGGGGGCTCGATCCCGCCCGTGGGCAGATCTGCCGGCGCCTGGTCGGCTCGCGCACCGGCGGACACGGACCTGCGCGCGATCCTCCGTCCGGGGTGATCCGGCGGCCCCGGTCGGGTCCCTACCCTCCCGCGCATGGACGAGGACACCGTCGCCGAGGACCGTCGCACCGGCTCGGCCGACGTCCTGGCCAGCTGGCGCGACGGTCCCACCCGCGAGGCCGTCGTCGCCCGGGTCTGCGGCGAGGACGGGGCACCGGCCGTGCCGGTCGAGCAGCGGGTGGCCGTCTTCGACAACGACGGGACGCTGAAGGTCTTCGCCGCAGGCCCGCTCGCGGCCTACGACGGGATGAGCGTCGAGGAGTTCGAGCAGCGCTCCGAGGCGTTCCTGCGGTCGGCGTCGCATCCGACCCTCGGGCGGAGCTACTTCGGGTGCACCTACCGCCCGATGGCCGAGCTCCTCGACTACCTGACCGCCCACGGGTTCACCACGTACATCGTCTCGGGCGGGGGCCGGGACTTCATGCGGCCGGTCAGCTACGAGCTGTACCGCGTGCCCCGCGAGCGCGTGATCGGCAGCACCGTCGAGCTGGCCTACGCTGCGGACGACGCCGGCGGCACGATCACCCACACCCCCGTGCTCGACTACCTCGACGACGGGCCGCAGAAGCCGATCCGGAGCTGGAGCCGGATCGGCCGCCGGCCGCTGCTCTCCGCCGGGAACAGCAACGGCGACAGCGCGGTGCTCGACTTCTCGCGGTACGCCGGGCTGCCGTTCCTGCGGCTGCTCGTCCTGCACGACGACGAGGACCGGGAGCTCGCCTACACGGCCGGGAGCGAGCGCGCCCGGGAACAGGCCGGACGCGACGGCTGGACGGTGGTCAGCATGAAGGACGACTGGGACACCGTGTTCTGACGTGTTCTTCTTCGGCTTGAACGGAGGGGTCCTCGCCCTGCTCCTGGCCGGCGTCATGTTCGGCGCGACCGTTGCCGGGCTGCTCGCCGGGCGGGCGATGAGCGCCCGCTCGGAGGGGTTCCGCGAGCCGTTCGGCGTCCTGCAGGGGGCGCTGATCGGCTTCATGGGGCTCGTGCTGGCCTTCGGCCTCAGCCTGGCGGTCGGGCGCTACGAGTCCCGGCGGGCGCACGTCGTCGACGAGGCGAACACGATCGGGACGACGTACCTGCGGGCGCAGACACTGGCCGAGCCGGAGCGGACCTCGTCGCTGGACCTCCTCCGCACCTACACCGACACCAGCATCGTCATCGGCGAGACGGTCCCGGGCAGCCCGGCGCAGGACCGCGCCGTCGAGGAGAGCGGGCGTCAGCAACGCGCCCTGTGGTCGCTGGCCGGCGATGCGCTCGACCGGGCACCGCAGGCGAGCGCCCCGCGCCTCTACGTGGAGACCCTCAACGAGATGTTCGATTCGCAGGCCACCCGGGTGTACGGCCTCTCCAACCGGGTGCCCACCGCGGTGCTGGTGCTGGAGATCGTGCTGGCGGCCATCGCGCTCGCCGTCCTCGCCCTGCACTTCGCGACGCTGGGCCGCGGCGTGGCGGCGGTGCTGGTCGCTGCCCTGCTGGTGGTCCTCCTCCTGCAGGTCACCTTCGACCTCGACCGGCCGACCCGCGGGCTGATCCAGGTCCCCTCGACACCGCTCGTCGACGTCGCGTCGTCCATGTCGGGGCCGCCGGCCGCCGGGGCGCCCTCCGGTCCGTGACGGACCGGACGTCTCAGACGCCCGTCTCGGCGACGATCCGGCCCGACCGGATGGCGTCCAGCAGCGCCTGGTGATCGCGCTCGTTCAGGTCGGCGTAGGCCTCGGCGAAGTCGCAGATCGCTTCGTCGAAGGAGGTGCCACCGCCGAGGTAGGCCCCGATGGCGACGCGGTCACCGGAGCGGGCGTGGGCCCGCGCGAGCGTCCAGCCGCAGACCTCGCCGTAGGCCTGCATCCCCTCCGGGACCATCGACTCGACCTCGGCCGACCCCTTCCAGTCCCGCAGTTGCCGCACGTAGTAGTCGTGCGGGTGCCCGTCGAGACCGATCGCCCGGACCCAGCCGAGGAAGATGTCGCTCACGGCCTGCATGAGCCGCTGACCGACGACGACCCGCTGACCGCAGTTGTCGAACTCGCTGGCCCCGACGAACGCCTCCAGCACCGACGGCTGCGCCTCCTTGGCCTGCAGGAAGAGCGGGTTCCGGCCGTCCTCGAGGAGCAGCAGCATCCAGGAGCGCGTGCCCACGCTGCCCACCCCGACGACCTTGCGGGCCATGTCGACGAGCCGGTAGCGGTCGAGGAGGACGCGCCGCTCGGAGGGCAGGCTCTGGGCGTAGATGTCGAGCAGGGTCCGCAGGCGCTGCTCGATGGTCTCCTGCTCAGCCGCGGAGCCCACCAGGTCGCGGACGGGGACGATCACGGGTGGGTCGGCATTCAGGTGGGGCCGCCCCTCGTCCACGGTGGCGAACCGGCCGAGGGCACCGAGGTTGTCCTTCGTGCGCGCCTTCGCGGCGGTCCGCGCCATCTCCTTGCGCTGCCGGCCGGTGAGCCGGACGGTCGTGAGCGCCGTCATGCGAGCCATGTCGACGTGCGCGTACCAGACCTCGAGCGCGTCCATCCCGGCGAACTCGCGCATGGCGCGCCGGTACGAGCAGACGGTGGCACGCACGATGCGCCGACGGTCCTTCGCCGGGTAGTTCCGGGACCGGCCAGCGATCTCCAGGCTGGCGGCCAGCCGCTTCACGTCCCACTCCCACGGTCCGGGCAGCGTCTCGTCGAAGTCGTTGATGCTGAAGACGAGGTTCCGCTCGGGTGAGGCGAACAACCCGAAGTTGGCCAGGTGGGCGTCCCCGCACGCCTGCACCACGTACCCCGAGCGCGGGGTCCGGGCCAGGTCGCCGGCCATGGGCAGCGCCGCGCCGCGGAAGTAGGCGAACGCCGACGACGCCATGCGTCCGTAGCGGATGGGCAGCAGTTCCGGCACGCGGGTCAGCCCCTGACCCTCGAGGAGGGCCAGCGGATCGGCTCGTCCCGGACCGACGTCCAGCTCCGCGTGGCTGGCGCGGGGCACCGCGGTCCGCGCCGCCCTGCCTCGCGCGGCGCGCTGGGCGCGGGTGAGCCGGACCCCGGCCCGCTCGGGAGGAGCAGTCGTCTGCTGTGCCATGGCCGAGAAGCTAGGGACGCCGATGGGCCAGGTCCTCCCCCGCTGCTGGTGATTCGGCGTTCATCCCCGGCGGGGGAGGACTGCAGCGGCGACCGCGCCGACGCTGCGTGTCGTGGGACGCGGAGCTCCCCGCCGGTGGTCCCGGCTCGACGACGATCCGGAAGGGCTGACATCCATGGCCGTGTGGAAGAGCCAGTCGACGGCGGTGGACCGGGCCGTCCTCCCCCGCTTCACGCGCGAGGGGATGGTCGAGGTGCCGAGGGACCGCCTCCCCGACGGGGCGATGCTCCCCCAGACGGCCTACCAGATCGTCCTGGACGAGGTGATGCTCGACGGGAACGCCCGCTTCAACCTCGCGACGTTCGTCACCACGTGGATGGACGAGGAGGCCGACCGGCTCTACTCCGCCACCGCGGACAAGAACATGGTGGACAAGGACGAGTACCCGCAGACGGCCGAGATCGAGTCCCGCTGCGTGCGGATGCTCGGCGACCTGTGGCACGCGCCGGATGCCACGGCAAGCGTGGGGACCTCCACCACCGGCAGTTCCGAGGGCTGCATGCTCAGCGGCCTGGCGCTCAAGCGCCGGTGGCAGCAGGCGCGGCGGGCCGCCGGCCTCCCGGCGGACCGCCCGAACATCGTGATGGGCGGCAACGTCCAGGTGGTGTGGGAGAAGTTCGCCAACTACTGGGAGGTCGAGCCGCGGTACGTCCCGCTCGAGCGGGACGTCTTCCACCTGACCGCCGACCGACTGCTCGACCACGTGGACGAGAACACCATCGGCGTGGTGGCCGTGCTCGGGTCGACCATGGACGGGAGCTACGAGCCGGTGCAGGAGATCTGCGCCGCCCTCGACGGCTACGAGGCCGACAGCGGGGTGTCGGTGCCGGTGCACGTGGACGCGGCGTCGGGCGGCTTCATCGCGCCGTTCCTCCAGCCCGAGCTGGTCTGGGACTTCCGGCTCGACCGGGTCGTCTCCATCCAGGCGTCCGGCCACAAGTTCGGGCTGGTCTACCCCGGCATCGGCTGGGTCCTCTGGCGCTCGGCCGAGCACCTGCCGGAGGACCTCGTCTTCCACGTCAACTACCTGGGCGGTGACATGCCCACGTTCGCGCTGAACTTCTCCCGCCCCGGCGCGCAGGTGGTCCTGCAGTACTACCAGTTCCTCCGCCTGGGCAGGGAGGGCTACCGGTTGGTGCAGCAGACCTGCCAGGACGTGGCCGTCCACGTCTCGCGGACGCTGGCGGACATGCCCGAGTTCGACGTCGTCGCGGACGGCACGGACCTGCCGGTGGTGACCTTCAGCGTGAGCGGGAGCGTCACGAAGTACGACGCGTACGACGTCTCCCGGAAGCTCCGTGAACGCGGCTGGCTCGTCCCCGCGTACACCATGCCGCCCAAGCGGGACGACCTCTCGGTGCTCCGGATCGTCGTCCGCAACGGATTCAGCCACGACATGGCCGAGCTGTTCTTGCGGGATCTGCGCGCCGCCGTCGACTGGCTGGACGACCTGGAGTCACCCATGCCGCACGAGGAGCAGCCGAACGGCTTCCATCACTGAGCCGGCCGGGACACCTGCCCGTCCGACAGGGGCCGGTCGGGGGGCGTCGCCGGCTCGCTGCGCGGCGCGCCCTCCCCGAGCAGCAGGAGAGCGCCGACGAGGAAGGCCAGGGCGCCCACCGCGGTGGCGCTGTTGGCGAGGGCGATGTCGGCCTCGCTGCCGGTGGCCGGGAGGACGAAGGCGGCGACGGCGGACACCCCGAACGCCACGCAGCCGAACAGGTTCACGGCCGCGATCGCGCCGTCCCTCGTCCGGGGCGGCAGGCGCAGCGCTCCTCCGCTCACCTGGACGTAGGCGAGGTAGCCGGAGGCGAGGAAGAGGACGGAGCCGACGGCGTCCGGCCGCCACACCACTCGGTCGTAGGACGGCGAGTCCAGGGCAGTGCCGAGAGCCCGGAGCGTCGTCGCGTTGAACGCGAGCGTCCCCAGGAGCTGGAGGCTGCCGCTCCACCAGTCCGCTCGGTGCGGCTGCCAGCCACGCCACTGGAGCGCCGCCGCGGCGGTGAACATCAGGGACCCCAGGAAGAAGACGGTGCCGTCCGTCTGGGGGCCGACCACGTTCAGGAACCACGGCATCGGGGCGACGAGGAAGCACAGGGAGCCCGCCGCGAAGAGCGCGCCCATCCACCACCAGGCCGGGCGTGAGGCCCGGGCCGATCCGTCCCTCACCACCGTGCCCGCAGCCCGGCGGGACCGGTCGGTCAGGCCGCCAGGGACGGGACCGTCGGCGTGAACGGCCGGATCTCGTCCTGGCCGCCGTGGATCGTGACGCACGCGGACTCCGGTACCTCCTGCCAGGCGCCGCGGAGGTCTCCGAGGGGTTCGGAGACGATCAGGCGGGCGTCGTCGGAGGCCAGGTGGAGCATCGGGTTGTCGGGGTACTGCTCGCGCAGGGTCGAGACGTCGACGCTGTGGAACAGCGACCGGGACCGGCCCTCGCTCGAGTAGCGGAAGGCCCACGTGGTCTCGCCGTCAGTCGTCACCACGGTCATCTGGATCGGGAACTCCACCCCGTGTCGTCGCCCGGTCGCCTCGACGAAGCCGACGGCGCGGGCCACTGCCGCGGGCGGGTCGGCCTCGAGCCCGTAGGTCAGGGCGAGGAAGAAGAGCAGTTCGGTGTCGGTCGTGCCCTCGATGTCAGGGAAGAGCACGGGGTCGACCTCCATGGCCAGGTCGCGGCGCACCGTGCGCAGCCCGCCGATGTACCCGTTGTGCATCCACAACCAGCGCCCGTGGCGGAACGGGTGACAGTTGGTCTGTTGGACCGGCGACCCGGTGGACGCCCGGATGTGCGCGAGCACCCGGGGGGACACGATCTGCCCGGCCAGCTCCCGGAGGTTGCGGTCGTTCCAGGCCGGCTCGGTGCTGCGGAACACCCCAGGGGTGTCCCCCGTGCCGTACCAGCCGACGCCGAAGCCGTCGCCGTTCGTGGTCTCGGCCCCGAGCTGCGAGTGCAGGCTCTGCACGACGAGCGAGTTCTTGGGCTTGTACAGGAGCTCCTCCATCAGAATCGGCGCCCCGGAGTACGCCAGCCAGCGGCACATACCGACCTCCTTCGGAAAGACCGATCGCACACGGCGACGGGAGGCCGCGGATCATCCGCGCGAGGTGAATGCAGCGGCGGTACCCCGGTCAGGCGGTGTCCTCCAGATCTCTCGGCGGCACGGGGCCGCTATCGGAGACACGGGTCCTGAGAGGCATCTCGTCGGACAGGTGATCGGTGACCTACTGCCCCCTGGCTGTCGCGGCCGTAAGTGCACCCGTCCATCACTTCACCCACCACGGGCGACGACGGCCACGTCCGCGGGTCGGATGGTGGTCGGCGCAGGGTCGGCGGAGACCGGACGCATCCATGCGCCGGGCCGGCCGGTGGACGGCGGTAGCGGGACCCCGCCGGCGGGAGGAGTGGAACGCACATGGCAAGAGAAGACGTGCACGGCCCCATCGACTTCGTGCTCATCGAGTTCTCGGCCGACCGGCTGACCGGCGGCGGGGCGCAGGCGATGCTCGACCTCGTCGACAAGGAGATCGTCACGCTGTTCGACGTCCTCGTCGTCGGCAAGGCGGAGGACGGCAGCGTCTACGCGGTCGACATGGCAGAGGAC
>DASQTE010000112.1:0-10281 GCA_035642035.1 Blastococcus sp. | reverse complement strand
CGAACGGCTGATGCCCTTCGACCCGGCCGACCGGGGGCGGCTGGCGGCCGTGCGTGCGAAGGTCCTGCTCGGCAGCGACTTCCCCTCGATCCCGTACGCGTACGCGCACCAGCTGCAGGCGCTGCACCGGCTGGACCTGGGTGAGGACTGGCTGCGCGCCGTCCTCTGGGAGAACGGTGCCCGGCTGTTCGGACTGGAGGCCTGATGCCCGGCTTCACGCTCACCGCGACCGTTCTCGGCACCCCCGACCCGCAGGGTCTGGCGCGCTTCTACCAGCGGCTGCTCGGCTGGCCGCTCCGCGACGACACCGACGAGTGGGCGACGCTGCGGCCGGCCGACGGGGGCACCGGGCTCTCCTTCCAGCGGGAGGCCGACCACGTGCCTCCGGTGTGGCCGCCGGAGCCCGGGACCCAGCAGATGCAGCTGCACCTCGACCTCCTGGTCGACGACCTCCCGGCGGCCTGCGCCCTCGCCGAGGAGGCGGGAGCGCAGCCACTCGGCGGGCACGAGGACGACGACGAGGTGGTGCGGGTCTACCGCGACCCGGCCGGCCACCCCTTCTGCCTGTTCGTCCGTCGCTGAATTCGGTGGCCCCGGCGCGGGCGGCTGCCTAGCCTTCGACGACGTGGCCGACTTCCCCGCACTGCCCGACGGCCTGACCGTCCGCCCCCTCACCGCCGACGACGTCACCGCTGCCGCCGCGCTGCTGACCGCCGCGGAGGAGCTCGACGACACCGGCGAGCACTGGAGCCCCGACGACCTGACCGAGTGGTGGGTCAACGACCTCTTCGACCTGGGCCGCGACAGCCTCGCCGTCACCACGGAGGAGGGCGACCTGGTCGCCTGGGCCACCGTGCTCGCGCTGCCGACGTTCCGCGACGCCTTCCGCATCACCCTCGAGGCGCGCGTCCACCCGGCCTGGCGCGACCGCGGGATCGGCCGGGCCCTGCTGGCGTGGCAGCTCGAACGGGGTCGCGAGGTGCACGCCCAGCGGCACCCGGACTCCCCGGCGGTGCTCGCCGTGGAGGTCTACACCTCGATGTCCTCGCTGGAGGGCCTCGTGCGCCGGGCCGGGCTCACCGAGGAGCGCTGGTACTTCGTGATGGAGCGCCCGCTGACCGACCTGCCGGCCGTCCCGGTTGTGGAGGGGGTCGAGCTGGTCCCGTTCAGCTGGGACCGCGACGACGAGATCCGGCGGGCGCACAACGCGGCCTTCACCGAGCACCACGGATCCGCCGAGCGGGACGAGACCACCTGGCAGACCCTCTTCACCGGTCAGCGGGGGTTCCGGCCGGAGCTGTCGTCCCTCGCGGTCGCCGACGGCGCCGTCGTCGCCTACTCCCTGGCCTACGTCTTCGACGCCGACACCGCGGCCAACGGGTACGAGACGGTCGACCTCGGCCAGATCGGCGTCCTGCCGTCGGCGCGGGGACGCGGCCTGGCGAAGGCCACCATCGCCTCGGTGCTGCGGGCGGCCGCGGAGCGGGGGTTCCACGCCGCTGCCCTGCAGGTCGACAGCGAGAACGTCACCGGTGCGCTCGCGCTGTACGAGGGGCTGGGGTTCACGCAGCGGCGGACGCAGATCCAGTGGGCGCTGCTCCTGCCCCGGTCGACGGCGCGCCGGGAGTAGCGCCGGCGGGCAGGACGCGGAGCACGAGCAGGCAGACGTCGTCCTCGTGCTCCTGGCCGGGCAGCAGCCGGTCCATGAGGGTCGCGCAGGCCCTCTCGGCAGGCTGGTCGTAGAGGCCGCCCGCGGCGCGGGCGAGGGCGGCGAAACCCTCGTCCAGGTCCCGGTCGCGCCGCTCGATCAGGCCGTCCGTGTAGAGCACGAGCAGGTCGCCCGGCTCGACAGCGGCCTGCGCGTCGGCATAGCGGGCCCGGTCCGCCGGGATTGCTCCCAGCATCGCTCCGGCGGGGCAGGACAGGAGGCGGACGCCGGCCGCGCCGATCAGCAGCGGAGGCGGATGCCCCCCGCACGACCACCGGAACATGCGCTGCGCGGCGTCGAGACGGCCGAACAGCGCGGTGGCCAGGCCGTTGTCGCCCAGGCCGGTGATCAGCCGGTTGAGCCGTGCGAGGACCTCGGCCGGCGGGTCTTCGCTGAAGGCGTAGGCCCGCAGGGCGTTGCGCACCTGACCCATCGTGGCCGCGGCGTCCAGGTCGTGACCGACGACGTCCCCCGTGGCGATGGCCAGGCTGCCGTCGGGCAGGCAGAAGGCGTCGTACCAGTCGCCACCGACCAGCGACGGCATGTCGGCGGGCAGGTAGCGGGCCGCGAGCTCCACCCCCGGGACGGAGGGCAGCCGGGCCGGCAGGACCGCCCGCTGCAGCGACTCCTTGACCCGGTGCTCCTCGGCCAGCTCCATCGTCTGGCGCATCAGCTCCGCGCGGGCCTCCAGGACGGCCGTGGCCGCCCGGCGCTGCTCCGTCACGTCCTGGGTCGTGCCGCGCATCCCGGCCACTGCGCCGCCGACGTCGGTGACCACCTCTCCGCGGGTCACCGTCCGGCGCACGTCCCCGTCGGGGTGGACGACCCGCTGCTCGATGACGAACGGCCGGCGGTCGACGAGGGCGCGTTCGCGCGCGGTGGCGGCCAGCGACGCGTCCTCGGGGTGGAAGAAGGTGGCCAGGGTCGTGCGCAACAGCCGTCCGTTGGGCGTGGGGTCGATGCCGAGGATGCGGAAGATCTGGGTGGAGCAGGTGATCTCGTCGGTCGCCGGGTCCCAGAACCAGCTGCCGATCCGGCCGATCCGCTGCGCCTCCTCCAGTTCGTGCGCGGAGCGGCTCAGGTCCGCGTAGGCACCGGCCAGTTCCTCTTCGCCGCGGCGCCGCTCGGTGAGGTCGGCGAGGACGAGGCACCGGACGATGACGCCCTCGATGTCCAGGCCGGTCACCGAGGCGAGCACCGGCACGGCGGCGCCGTCCGCATGGACCAGTTCCAGTTCCTGCTGGTGGGTCGTGCCGGGTGCGGTCGCGGCCAGCAGGGACGAGAGCATGTGCGCTGCGGACGCGTCGACGAGGTCGGTGACGTCCCGGCCGAGGAGCGCGGCGCGGTCGGCCCCGACCAGATCGGCCAGCCGCACGTTGGCGTAGAGGATGATCCCGCGCTCGGAGACGGTGACGGCGCCGTCGCCCATCCCCTCGACGATCACCCGGTACGGCCGGTCGGCGCTGACCAGCGTGTACAGCTGGTGACCGTGGGGGCCGTCCAGCACCACCGCGTCGACGTCGCCCGCGCGGATCGCGGTGAGTGCCCGGTCCAGCTCCACGATCTGGGTGCGGAGCCGGCCGAGCTCGTCGGCCGGCCCGTCGACGGCGTCCTCGGGTGCGTGGGTCACCTCAGGTCGAGCCCGGCGCGGAGTCGGTCGACGTCGGCCAGGTCTCCCACGAGCTGACGCGGCGGCGCGGGCAGTCGCTTGACGAGGGTGGGTACGGCCACGATCCGGTCGCGACCGGCGAGCGCGGGTTCGTCGGCGACGTCGACCACCTCGAGCTCGACCCGGCCCGGGAGTTCCTCGTCGCAGAGGCGCCGGACGGTCTCGAGGGCCTCCGCCGAGCGCGGGGAGGCGCCGCTGACGTACAGCGTGAGCGACCAGCGCGGGTCGTCGTCCGTCACTGCCGGCCCCCGGCGCTGCGCAGCTGCAACCCCACCAGCAGCTTCTCGGTGTCCGACAGGTCGCCGATGATCTTGCGGACGGGTTCGGGGAGCTTCCGGACCAGCGTCGGGACGGCGATGATCTCGTCCCCTCGCGCGAGGTGCGGGTTCTCGAGCAGATCGACGAGCTCGATCCGGTAGCGCCCCGCGAGGTGCTCCTCGCACGTGCGGCGCAGGTTCTCCACCGCGCGGACCGACTTCGGGCTGTGTCCGGCGAGGTAGAGGCGGAGTTCGTAGATCTCCGGCGAGCCTGGCACGTCGTGGGCTGAGCCGTTGGTGTCCATGTCACCCCTCCCGGGATCGGGGTGGACCGTCGGCGGATCCGCTCTCACGTCGGCGGGCGAGGCTCTCCCGGTCCGCGGCGCGAGCGGTCGTGCCGCGGGATTCCTCGGCCGCCAACTGCTCGAGTTCGGCCCGCTCGGTCGCCAGATGCGCCCTGAGGGTCGCGACCTCGGCATCGACCTCGGCGGTCCGCCGCGCGAGCGCCATGCGTCGCCGCTCCAGCTCGGCGCTCCGATCGGCGGCGGCCGCGCGTTCCTCGGCCGCCTGCGCCAGTCGGGCCGAGCCGGTCAGCACACCCCGGGGGCCCACGGTGACGTCCAGCAGTTCGGCGCCGTGGTCGGTGAGGAGGAACTCGCGCACCTGGTTCGAGTGCGCCGTCCCCCGGCTCTTCATCACGAACAGCAGCCGATTGCGTTCCCCGTCGCTCTCCACGTTGCGCAGCAGCAGCCAGGTGTCGACCACCGACGAGACCGCTACGGAGCTGGACTCCCGCTGCGCGTCGTGGCTCAGGCTGCTCAGGATCCCGGTGATGCCCCGCGACTTCATCATGTCCACCTCGCGGACGACGGCCGACGTCACCTCCGCCTCGGCGCCGATGTTGCTCAGACTGCCGACCGCGTCGAGGACGGCGACGGTCGGTCCGGTCTCCTCCAGCAGCCGCTCGATCGCCGACAGGTGTCCCTCGAGGCCGAAGGCGGTCGCCCGTTGGCCCCACAGGCGCAGCAGTCCGGCGTCCACCCACCGGCCCAGGTCGATGCCGACGGATCTCAGGTTGCGGATGATCTGGTCGGGCGCCTCCTCGAAGGAGACGAACAGGGCCGATTCGCCACGGGCGCAGGCCGCGTCGACCGCCGAGGCCGCCAGCGTCGTCTTGCCGGTGCCGGCGGTGCCGGTCACCAGGACGGTGGAGCCGCGGAAGACGCCGCCGCCCAGCATCTCGTCCAGCTGCGGCACGCCCAGCGACATCCGCTCGGTGGAGACCGTGTAGGTGAGCGCGGTCGAGGTGATGGGCCAGACGCGCAGGCCCCGGTCGGTGACCAGGAAGGGGTACTCGTTCGTGCCGTGCACCGAGCCGCGGTACTTCACCACGCGCAGCCGGCGGGTGGCGATCTCGTCGTGCATCCGGTGGTCGAGGACGATCACGCAGTCCGAGGCGTACTCCTCGATCCCGTACCGGGTCAGCTGCCCTTCCCTGCCACGCTCGCCGGTGATCACGGTGGTGAGCTGGTGGTCCTTCAGCCAGCGCAGCAGCCGGCTGAACTCGTTCCGCACGATCGCCTCGTCGCCCAGTGCGCCGAACAGCACCTCGATCGTGTCCAGGACCACCCGCCGGGCGCCGACCGACTGCACCGCCGCAGCCAGGCGGATGAACAGGCCGTCGAGGTCGAAGTCCCCCGTGGCCACGATCTCGGACGCGTCGATCCGGACCGCGTCGATGACCAGGCGCCCGTCGGCCTCGAGCCCGGCCAGGTCGAAGCCGAGCGAGGCCACGTTCGCCGTCAGGTCGTCGGCCGACTCCTCGAACGCCAGCAGGACGCCCGGCTCGTCGAATTCCTCGGCACCGCGCACCAGGAACTCCAGCCCGAACAACGTCTTGCACGAGCCGGGGCCTCCGGTCACCAGGGTCGCGCGGCCGTGCGGCAGCCCGCCGCCCGTGAGCTCGTCGAACCCGCGGATGCCCGTCGGCGCCTTGGCCAACGCGGATCTGAGCGACGGCGCTGTCTCCGGCGGGTGGATCGTCGCCGCCATAGGACCTCCCGCGTCAATTCGATCAAGCTAGTCGTGGTGACCCGGACCGGGGAAGGGATCGACGCCGCCGCCGACGGGGGCTCTGCCGGGCATCGCTAGGGTGCGGCGCATGGTCAGCGCCGATCACTTCGATCCCGCCCTCATCGGCCGCGCCCACCGCGCCGTCGACCCGATCCACTCGCAGCTGTACTTCGCTCCCGAGCACGACGAGCACCTCAGCGCGACCGGGTTGCGGCCCGGGCGGATGTCCTACTTCGCCGGCCGGGCCGCGCCGATGGGCGCCGTCGGTGCGGGCGTGGTGACGGCGACCTTCTACAACTTCTCGCCGTCCCTGGTCGCGCACATGATCCCGCGTGCCTGGACGCTCGCCTCGCCCGAACAGGTGCTGGCCGCCCGGCTCGACGCCGCCCGCGCCTCGCTGACGCGGACGCTCGGCGACGCCGCCGGCTCCGAGGAGGTCACCGAGCTCGCCGGCCTGCTGCGCGAGGCGTGCGACGGGCTCACCGCCGAAGGACGCCCGCTGTTCGCCGGGCACGCCGACCTCGACTGGCCGGAGGAGCCGCTCCTGTCGCTGTGGCACGGGGCGACGCTGCTGCGCGAGCACCGCGGCGACGGGCACGTCGCCGTCCTCCTGCACGCCGGGCTGACCGGCCTGGAGGCGCTGATCACCCACTCCGCGACCGGTCGCGGCTTCACCCCGCCGGCCGCCAAGGCCACCCGCGGGTGGCGCGACGAGGAGTGGGCCGCCGCCGGCGCGGCGCTGGCCGACCGGGGGCTCCTCGACGACGACGGGCTGACCAGCGAGGGCGAGGACCTGCGCGGCCGCATCGAGCTGCAGACCGACGCGCTGGCCGCCGACCCGTGGCTGTCGCTCGGCGTGGAGAAGACCACGCGGGTCATCGAGCTGGGCAAGGGGCTGTCGCGGCGGATCGCCGAGTCCGGCGCCTTCGGCCAGGGCATCTTCGGCCGCTGACCAGGTACGCGGTCCGGCGCTCCGTCTGGAGTCGCTGACCTGCGGCGACCTCCCTATGGTCGGGATCGGACATCCCGGCAATGGGAGGCGTCATGACCGCGACGGAGCGGGCACCAGGCCAGCAGGTTCAGCGAACGGACGTCGACGCGGCCTTCCGCGGCAGCGCGACGTACCGGAGCCTCGGGGAGCAGGAGCTCAGCCCCGCCGAGGAGCGGTTCGAGAAGGGGCGTCGCACCGTCGGGCTGTTCCTCGCCCCGGCGGTGACGATCGTCTTCGCGCTGCTGCCCATCGACCTGCCGCGTGACCAGCACCTGCTGGCGGCGATCCTGCTGGGCGTCATCGTCCTGTGGATCACCGAGCCGGTGCCCATCCCGATCGGCGGCCTGATCGGGGTGGCGGCCATCGTCATCCTCGGGGTGGTCCCGTCGGACGACGCCCTGGCCCCGTTCGGCTCCCCGACGATCTTCACGTTCATCGGCGCGTTCATCCTCGCCATGGCCATGCTCAAGCACGGCCTGGCGCGGCGGTTCGCGATGTTCGTGCTGTCGCTGAAGTGGGTCGGGGTGTCGACCTACCGGGTGGTCATCGCCTTCGGCGGGATCACCTGCCTGCTGTCGGCGTTCGTCTCCAACACCGCCACCGTCGCCATGCTGCTGCCGACGGCGCTCGGCATCCTCACGGTGATCGCCAAGCTCCTGCAGGACAAGGAGCTGGTGAAGCCGGACTTCGACCCGCTGCGGCTGCGGGTGGGCGCCGCGCTGATGCTGATGCTCGCCTACGGCGCCAGCGTCGGCGGCCTCCTCACCCCGGTCGGGTCGCCACCCAACCTGATCGGCCGCGGCCTGATCGAGGAGGCGACCGGGGAGCGGATCGGCTTCCTCGACTGGATGCTCATGGCGCTGCCCATCTGCGCGCTGATGTTCGTCGCCCTGGCCGCCGTCCTGCTGCTGCTGAACCGGCCCGAGATCAAGCGGATCGAGGGGGTCAACGAGTACATCCGGGAGGAGCGCGCGGAGCTCGGCGGCTTCTCGCGGGCGGAGCGGAACACCCTGATCGCCTTCGGGATCACCGTCTTCCTGTGGATCTTCCCCGGCATCATCGCCCTGACCGCCGGCACCGACTCCGACCTCTACGCGACGATCAGCGACCGGCTCGACGAGGGCATCGTCGCCGTCCTCGGGGCATCGCTGCTCTTCCTGCTGCCCACCGACTGGAAGGCGCGGGAGTTCACGCTCAACTGGAGCGACGCGGCCAAGATCGACTGGGGCACGATCCTGCTGTTCGGCACCGGCATCATCTTCGGCGCGCTGCTCGCCAGCACCGGCCTCGCGGAGACGATCGGCGAGGGGGCGGCGGACACCCTGGGCCTGACCAGCACGTTCGCGATCACGATCTTCGCGGTGCTCCTGGCGATCATCATCAGCGAGACGACGTCGAACACGGCCTCGGCGGCGGTCGTCGTCCCGATCATCATCCCGGTGGCGCTCGCCGCCGAGATCAACCCGTTCGTGCCGGCGCTGGCCGCGACGTTCGCCGCGTCCTTCGGGTTCATGCTGCCGGTGTCGACGCCGCAGAACGCGATCGTCTACGGGTCGGGCGTCGTGCCGATCACCAAGATGATCCGGTCGGGGTTCTCCTTCGACGTGCTCGGCGCCCTGCTGATCGTGCTGCTGCTGCCGGTGATGGTCGACCTGGTCCTGGGCTCCTTCGGTTGATCCGTCGCCGGGTGTTCACCCGGAGGGGCGACGCGCGCTGGACAGGGCGTGACACGATGGACGACGGCCTCCTCGGCGGAAGGCGGCCCCGACCGGAGGGAGTGCGCCCCGTGCCCAGCGAACCTCCCAGTACCGGTCCCGAGGTCCTGCCCGCCTGAACCGACTGCCGGACGGCGGCGCGCGAGGACCTCCCAGGTGTTCCTCGCCTTCTGCCCTCCCGGGAGTCCGTCATGACCGAGCGCCGCCTCGCGCCGCTGAGCGCCCTCTCCACGCTGGCCCGTCGTCCCGTGCGGGCGGACGCGCGCGTCCTGGTACCCCAAGTGTCTGCGCCGGAGCCGCGCTCCCGGATCGTCGACAACGCCGTCTACTCCGAGGGACGACGCGTCGCGACGCCGGGCACCGCGGCCGAGAGCCGCGAGGAGCTGGCCGCCGGCGAGGACCGCCTGGTGTGGCTCGGCCTCTACCGGCCGGAGCCGCAGGAGCTCGGTGAGCTGGCCGAGCTGTACGACCTGCCGGAGCTCGCGGTCGAGGACGCGATCAAGGCCCACCAGCGGCCCAAGTTCGAGCGGTACGGGGGCACGCTGTTCGTCGTCCTCAAGGCGGCCCGATACCTGGACGCGACCGAGGAGGTCGAGTTCGGCGAGCTGCACCTGTTCCTCGGCGCGGACTTCGCCATCACTGTGCGGCACAGCGAGTCGCCGGACCTGTCGCGGGTCCGCCGCCGGCTGGAGAGCGAGCCGGCGTTGCTGGCCAAGGGCAGCGAGGCGGTGCTGTACGCGACCCTCGACGCGGTGGTCGACGGGTACCGGCCGGTGCTCGACGGGCTGGCCACCGACATCGACGAGATCGAGACCGAGGTCTTCGGCGGCGACCCAGGGGTGTCCCGCCGCATCTACGAGCTCTCGCAGGAGGTGCTCGAGTTCCAGCGCGCCGCCGCGCCGCTCACCGGCATCCTGGCCGCGATCACCGCGGGCTTCGACAAGTACGGCGTCGACGAGGAGCTGCGCAGCTACCTGCGCGACGTCGCCGACCACGTCACGCAGGTGAACGAGCGTGCGGAGGCCTTCCGGCTGCAGCTGCGCGACATCCTGACGGTGAACGCGACGCTGGTGGCCCAGCGGCAGAACGAGGAGATCCGCGAGCTCACCGAGGCCTCCATCGCGCAGGGCGAGGAGGTCAAGAAGATCTCCGCGTGGGCGGCCATCCTGTTCGCGCCGACGCTCGTCGGCACCGTCTACGGGATGAACTTCGACGCGATGCCCGAGCTGCACTGGGCCTGGGGCTATCCGCTCGCGCTGCTGCTGATGGTCGGCGTCAGCCTCACCTTGTACGTCGTCTTCAAGCGCCGCGACTGGATCTGAGCACGGAGAGGCGGCACCCGGTGGGTGCCGCCTCTGCGTGCTGCGTCAGACCGCCAGCGCGGCGTCGGCCGGCAGGTCGTCCTTCCGTGCCGAGATCAGCACCGCCCCGATGAGCAGGGCGAGGGCCAGGAAACCGGCGCCCCACAGGAAGGCGACGTGGTAGCCGTGCACCAGCGCGGCGTCGGGCCCGGCTGCGGGGTCGTCGGCCAGGCTGCCGGCGACCGCGGAGGCGAAGAACGTGTTCAGCAGCGCCAGCCCCAGTGAACCGCCGACCTGCTGGGCGGTGTTGAGCGTCGCCGAGGCGATGCCGGCGTCATGGGACTCGACGCCCACCAGGGCCGTGCTCGACGCCGGGACGAAGACCATCGCCATGCCGAAGCTCAGGGCGATCTCCGCGGGCAGGACGTCGGCCAGGTAGTCGCTCGTCTGGCCGATCTGCGTCAGCCACAGCATGCCGACGACGCCCAGGACCAGGCCGCCGATGATCAGCGGGCGAGGACCGACACGGGGCAGCAGCTGGGAGACCAGCACGGCGCCGAGGATGAT
>DASQTE010000111.1:0-6046 GCA_035642035.1 Blastococcus sp. | reverse complement strand
GCTCGGCGTGCTGCTCGACACGATCGTGGTGCGCTCGGTGCTGGTCACCGCGCTCACCCTCGACGTCGGCCGGCACATGTGGTGGCCGAGTGCGCTGGCGCGACGGCTGGACGAGCCCGGCCCGCCGCCGTCGGCCGGGGGCGACGGCACCCGCGTGCCGGCGCCCCGCAGCGACCGGGACACCGCCGAGGAGGTGCGCCCGGGGCAGTGACCTCCGCGGCGTCTCACGCGACGATCAGGTAGAGGCCGTAGGCCACGATGAGCCCGGCGGCGACCAGGCAGAGCGCGGCGACGGCCACGCCGGGGGCGGGGCGCGCGCCGGGCGCGCGGTCGTCGACCTGCCGCCCCGTGCGGCCGGACAACCCGACGAGCGCGAACGAGATGAGCAGGACGACGGTGATGGCCGCGGCGGCGGCGACGACGCCGATCGCGGCCAGGGTCGCCCAGTCGATGTGCACGGACGGGCCTCCTCGTCGTCAGGTGGCCACGCCGGCGGCCGGGGCTCTCGGCAGGTCCTCGACGGTGCCGGGCAGGTCGTTCACGTTGGCCGCGGTGACGGCGTCGCGGCGCGACGCGACGTAGATCCCCGAGGCCAGGGCGATCCCGGTCACCGCGACGACGACCACGCCGGCCGTGCCGGTCGCGGCCAGCCACGACGCCCCCGCGCCCACGATCCCCGCCGCCGGCAGGGTGAAGCTCCAGGCCAGGACGATCCGCCCGGCCATCCCCCAGTGCACCGACGCCAGCCGGCGACCCGCCCCCGCGCCGAGGATCGAGCCGGTGCACACCTGCGTGGTGGACAGCGGCAGGCCGAGGTGGGTGGAGGATAGGATCACCGCCGTGCTGGTGGTCTCCGCCGTGAAGCCCTGGATCAGATGGATGTCGCTGACCCGTCGGCCGAGGGTCCGGATGATCCGCCAGCCGCCCATGTAGGTGCCGAGCCCGATCGCGAGCCCGGCCGACAGGACGACCCAGAACGGCGGTGGCGAGCCCGGCGCGAGCATGCCGGCGGTGATCAGGGTCAACGTGATCACGCCCATGGTCTTCTGCGCGTCGTTGGTGCCGTGGGCCAGCGCGACCATCGACGCCGACACCCGCTGGGAGATCGTGAAGCCGCGGTTCACGCGGCCGGGGTCGGCCCGCGCGGTGACCCGGAAGGCCAGGTAGGTCGCGGCCACGGCGATCAGCGCGGCGACCACGGGAGACAGCGCCGCGGGTAGCACGATCTTGTTCAGCACCCCGTTGAAGTCGATCGCGCCGACCCCGCCCGCCACCCAGGTCGCGCCGATGAGTCCGCCGAAGAGCGCGTGCGACGAGCTGGACGGCAGCCCGAGGAACCACGTGACCAGGTTCCACAGGATGGCCCCGACCAGTCCCGCGAAGATCACGACCGGGTTGATGAGCGTCTCGTCGACCAGCCCACCCGAGATGGTGTTGGCCACCTGGACCGACAGGAAGGCCCCGGCCACGTTCAGGCAGGCGGCGATCGCCACGGCGGTCCTCGGCCGGAACGCGCCCGTCGCGATGGACGTGGCCATGGCGTTGGCCGTGTCGTGGAACCCGTTGGTGAAGTCGAAGACGAGCGCGGTCACGACGACGACGATGACGATCAGCGATGCGTCCATGGACCGCGTCCCTTCGAACGGCCGACCGGAGCCCTGCAGGTGGTCAGGGCCTTCACGGACGTGTCCGTCGCCGGGTGCCGATCGTCTCCTCGAGGTGGATCCCTCGGTGGGACTGTGACAACTCCTGCCCCCGGCGGCCTCACCCCGGCCGGATGAGCACACAGCCTCCGGCCGGGGGCCGGCTCCTCGCGCTCCGGCGGGACCGGGTGGATGCCGCGCCCTCGTCGGCCTCGCTGCCGGGCCGGGCGTCGGCAACCGGTCGGCGTCCGCCGCCTGCTCATACCGCCGGGGCGACGCGGTGCCGGTGGCAGGACGGGACGCTCGGCCTGCCGGCATCCCGCACGTCGGCCGGGTCAGCTGCGAGCTCCCCGCAGCCCGTCCGCGACACGAAGGTGGTGGTCCCCGTGAGCAGGACCGTTCGCTCCTCCGAATGCCGAGGGCTTCCCGAGCTCCGGCCGGGTTCCCACCTGGCACCGGAGGACGGCGCCTGCCTCATGGAGTACGTCTCCGTCCTCGCCGGGACGCCGTTCAGCGATCACCCGCGCGGCACGGACCCCACCCTGGCCGCTCTGGCCCGGCTCGTGAACGACGCCTGCACCGATGCCGGCCGTCCGCAGCTCGCGGCCTTCGCACCCCAGCTGGCGGGCATCGGCCCCCTCGACCCCCAGGGGACGGCAGCACTCGTCCTCGCCGCGGTGTCCTGGGCCTCCACGGCGGCCGGTGAGCCGGCATCCCTGCGCCGGAAGGTCCGGGGGGCCCAGCGGAGGTACGTCACGGTGACCGGTGCCGGAGCCCTCGCCGCCCTGGCACGGCGCACGGACGTCCTCCACCGGTGCGGATCGGCCCGCCACCGCCTGGAGGCATCCGTCGCCGAGTTGTGCGCACTGCCCGGCGCACGCCGCGACTCCGCGCTGCGGGGGATGCTCGCCGCGGCGATCGCCGCAGCCGTCGCCTCGACCGGCAGTTCGCCTCGTGACCCGGTTCCCGAGGCCGAGGTGGGCTTCACACGAATCGGATGACGCCGGCGGCCCGCGGGAGGGGACGGCTTCTCCGGACCGGGCTCAGCCCTTGCCCCGGTCGCCCCCCCGGCCCTCGCGGACCTTCACCGAGACCTCGATCGGCGTCCCCTCGAAGCCCCAGCGCTCGCGCAGCTTGCGCTCGAGGAACCGGCGGTAGCCGGCCTCGAGGAAGCCGGTCGAGAACACCACGAACCGCGGCGGCCGGACGTCGGCCTGCGTGACGTACTTGATCTTGGGCGCCCGGCCGCCGCGGGCCGGCGGAGGGGTCTCCTGGATCAGCGCGCGCACGAACGTGTTCAGCTCCGACGTCGGCACGCGGGATTCCCATGACGCCAGAGCCGAGCGCAGGTGGTCGGCGAGCTTGTTGACCCCTCGTCCGGTGCTGGCCGAGATGTTCACCCGGCTCGCCCAGCGGACACGGGCGAGCTCGCGCTCGATCTCCTTCTCCAACTGGAAGTGGCGGTCCTCGTCGAGGGTGTCCCACTTGTTGATCGCAATGACCAGGGCGCGGCCGGCCTCCACCACCTGGGTGATGACCCGCTGGTCCTGCTCGCTGATCACCTCGTCGGCGGCCAGCAGGACGACGGCGACCTCCGCGGCCTGGATCGCGGCCTCGGTGCGCAGGCTGGCGTAGTACTCCATGCCGCTGGCGGTGTTGACCTTGCGGCGCAGTCCCGCGGTGTCGACGAAGCGCCACTCCTCGCCGCCCAGGGTGACGATCGAGTCCACCGGGTCGACCGTCGTCCCGGCCACGGAGTCGACGACGGAGCGCTCCTCCTTCGCCAGCCGGTTGATCAGGCTGGACTTGCCGACGTTGGGGCGGCCGACGAGCGCCACCCGCCGCGGGCCGCCCTCGTTCTCCTGCTCGCGCGGCGCGTCCGGCATCGCCTCGAGGACGAGGTCGAGCAGGTCCCCGCTGGAGCGGCCGTGCAGGGCGCTCACCGCCTGGGGCTCCCCCATGCCGAGCGACCACAGCTCGGCGGCGTTGGCCTCGCTGCGCTCGTCGTCCACCTTGTTGGCCACCAGGATCACCGGCCGGTCGCTGCGCCGCAGGATGCGGGCCGCGGCGAGGTCGGTGTCGGTCGCGCCGACCTGGCTGTCGACGACGAAGACGATGACGTCGGCGGTCTTCATCGCGTACTCGGCCTGGCGGGTGATCGCCGCGCCGAGCCCGGCGGCCTTCGGGTCCCAGCCGCCGGTGTCGACGACGGTGAACCGCTTGCCGTTCCACAGCGCCTCGTAGCTGATCCGGTCGCGGGTCACGCCCGGGACGTCCTGGACGACGGCGGCACGGCGGCCCAGGAAGCGGTTGACCAGCGTGGACTTGCCGACGTTGGGCCGGCCGACGATCGCGACGACGGGCAGCGGCCCGCCCTGCTCCTCGCTCATGTCCGCTCCCCCGCTCCCACGGCCGCCAGCTCGACGATCCGCTCGATGACGCCCTGCTGGTCGAGGTCGGTGCTGTCGACCACCACGGAGTCCGCCGCCGGGCGCAGCGGGCTGTCGGCCCGGCTGCTGTCGTACTCGTCGCGCCGGCGGAGGTCCGCGGCGAGCGCGGCGATCTCGGCGGCGTCGGTGATGCCGAGCTGGCCGGCCCGCCGCTGCGCCCGGACCTCGGGCGCCGCGGTCAGGTAGACCTTCAGCGTCGCGTCGGGCAGGACGACGGTGCCGATGTCCCGGCCCTCGACGACGACGGCGTCGGCGGCGGCGACGAGCTCGCGCTGCTGGTCGACGAGCTGGCGGCGCACGGCGGGCACCGCGGAGACGGCCGAGACGGTGCGGGTCACCTCGGCGCCCCGGATGCGGACGGCGACGTCGACGCCGTCGACGAGCACGACCTCGGTGCCGGCCTCGGTACCGACCTCGATGCGCGCCGCGGCGACGGTGCGGGCCACGGCGGCGGCGTCCTCCGGGTCGACCCCGGCGTCCAGGACGGCGACGGTGGCCGCCCGGTACATGGCGCCGGTGTCGAGGTAGGCCGCCCCGAGGCGGGCCGCGACCCCTCGGGCGACGGTCGACTTGCCCGTGCCCGACGGACCGTCGAGGGTCACCTGCCCCCGGAATCCGGTCACTGGCACCTCCTCGCTGGCGCTCGTCGGCACCGTCACCGCTGGTGCTGTGCTCCCTGGTGAGCTCGCAAGCTCGCTCACTGTGCGATGTCCCGTCGCAGGGCGGTCGCGCCGCGGAGGTAGACGTGCTGGATGGCCGCGCGGTCGCGCGCGGTCTCCACGTGGGCCATGAGCCGCAGCACCCGCGGCAGCGCGTGCGGGACGTCGATCTCGGTGGCGCACATCAGTGGGACGTCGCCCATGCCGAGTTCGCGGGCGGCCAGCGCCGGGAACTCCGACACCAGGTCGGGTGTGGCCGTGAAAAGGATGCTGATCACGTCGTCGTGGCCCAGCTCGTTGCGCTCCAGCACTGCGGTGACCAGCTCACGGGTGGCCTCGAGCACCTGCTCCCGGTCGTCGGCGTCGACCTGCGTCGCGCCCCGGATGGCTCGGACGGCCATGTACCACTCCTCGTTCGTGTACGGCGTCCGGATCGCCGGAGCCTGGTCGAGCTTACGGAAGGACCTCCTGCCCCCATCCGCTCGCGAGCTCGCGGCGGGCCCCTGCAGGGGGGCCGTCAGAGCCCGACGAGCTCCTGGAGCGTGCCGAGCTCCTCCTTGGACAGCTTGCGGATCGAGCCCGAGCGCATCCGCTGCAGCTGGATCGGGCCGACCGCGGTGCGGGTGAGCCGGGAGACCGGCAGGCCGACGTGCGCCAGCAGCCGCCGCACGATGTGCTTGCGGCCCTCGTGCAGCACGACCTCGACGACCGACTGGCCGGCGTGGGTGTCGACGACGCGGAACGAGTCCACCTTCACCGGGCCGTCGTCCAGCTCCACGCCGGAGCGCAGGCGGCGGGCCAGGTCGCGCGGCACCGAGCCGGACACCTGGGCGAGGTAGGTCTTGCGCACCTCGTAGGACGGGTGCGCCAGGCGGTGGGCCAGCTCGCCGTCGTTGGTGAGGAGCAGCAGTCCCTCGGTGTCCTGGTCGAGGCGGCCGACGTGCACCAGCCCCTTGGCGAGGTCGCCGACCATGTCGCCGACGGTCGGGCGGGCCCGGTCGTCGGTCATCGCCGTGATCACGCCCGGGGGCTTGTTCATGGCGTACGTGACGCGGTCCTCGCGGATCTCGATGCGCACGCCGTCGACGGCGATCTTGTCCGTGGCGGGGTCGACCCGCATGCCCTGCACGGTGACCTGCGCGCCGTTCACGCTGATCCGGCCGGCCTCGATCATGTCCTCGCAGACCCGGCGGGAGCCGACCCCCGCGCGGGCGAGGACCTTCTGCAGCCGCTCCCCCTGGCGGTCGCCGTCGGACTCGTCGGGGGTGCGGTCACCCGGGTGGACGGGCGCGAG
>DASQTE010000110.1:0-30685 GCA_035642035.1 Blastococcus sp. | reverse complement strand
GTGGCTCCGGCATCGCGGCAGCCGTCGCGCGCCGGTTCACGGCCGAGGGTGGCCGGGTGGCCGTCGCGGACCTCGACGAGGGGCGGGCCAAGGCGGTCGCCGCCGAACTGGAGGGCGCCATCGGCCTGGCCTGCGACGTGGCCGACGAGTCCTCGGTGCAGGCCGCGCTCGCGGCGGCCGACGAGCAACTGGGCGGAGTCGACGCGGTCTTCAACGCCGGCGGGCACGCCGAGTTCGGGCCGATCGAGGAATGGTCGCTCGAGCGCTGGAACAAGATGATGCTGGTCCACGCCGGAGGCACCTTCCTGGTGTGCAAGTACGCCCTCCCGCTGCTGCGTCGCCGGGGGGGCGGATCGATCGTCAACGTCGCTTCCGTCGCGGCCCTGATCGCGCAGCGGAGCAACGCTCCCTACGGGGCGGCCAAGGCGGCCGTCGCGGGCTTCACCCGCCAGCTCGCGCTCGAGGTCGGCCCCGAGATCCGGGTCAACGTCGTCGCACCCGGGCGCACGCAGTCCGGAATGACCGAGCCGATCATGCTGGCCCGGGGGGAGGGTGACCTCGAGAAGGGCGCGGCCGCATTCGGGCAGGGGAACATCCAGAAGCGCACTGCCGCCGCGGACGAGCTCGCCGCCTCGGTGTGCTTCCTGCTCTCCGACGACGCCAGCTTCGTCACCGGCACCACCCTGGTCGTCGACGGCGGCGAGACGATCATCTGATCGACGTGCCGGGGGGTGCCCCCCGCGGACGACGGTGCCCCGGCGCGAGATCGCGCCGGGGCACCGTCGTCCGGTCCGGGTCCCCGTCCCGGGGGACGGGGACCTACCGAGCTCCTGCTAGCAGGCCGCCCTCCAGACCTCCTCGAAGTGGGTCGTGTAGTCCTCGATGCCCACGTAGTAGCCCTCCTCGTCCAGTGGCGCGTCCCCGATGTTGTCCGGGGTCAGCAGCTGGGTCGGGAGCTGGGAGTAGTCGATCTGCGTGGGGTCCTCGCCGCTGAAGAGCCGGGCGAGCGCGTCGATGCGGTACATGCCGTGGATCTCCGCGGCGAACCCGGTCCAGGCGTCCTCGGTGCCCTCCTGCAGCGCCGCGACGTTGGCCGTGCTCGCACTCTCCCCACCGATGCTGACCTGCTCGGCCACGCCGGCGGCGCGCAGTGCCGCGTCCAGCCCGGTCGTCATGTCACCGAGGGACAGCAGGACCCAGTCGATGTCGGGATTGCGCTGGATCTCGCTGACGACGAGGTTCGGGATCTCGCCCGCGACCAGGTCGGTGATCTGCGGGTCGATCGTCGTGACCGTCGTGTCCGGGGAGATGGCCGCCAGCTCCTCGGCCGCGCCCTCCGCCCAGGCGTGCAGGATCGGGTAGAAGGACAGGTCGACGATGAGGACGTGCTCCGCGCCCTGGGCGGCGGCGTAGTCCGCGTTCATCTTGCCCCAGAGGCCGGTCTGCTCCAGGTCGTCCAGGGAGATGGTGGTCGTCGTCCCGACGGTGCCGACCTCCTCGCCGTTGTCGGAGATCAGGACCGGGATGCCGAGCTGGGTGGCCCGGTCCAGCTGGGCCCGGAACACCTCGGACGGGTTGCCCGACACCAGCACCGCGTCCGGGTTCTGGTCGAGCGCGGCGTCGAACGCCCGCTGCGGGTCCTCCGCACCCGTGCCGACCTCCTGGCGGACGACCGTCCAGCCCAGGAGCTCGGCGCCGGCCTCCAGCCCGTCGTTCGTCTTGCGGGTGACGGCCTGCGGGTTCTCGGTGACGATGATGGTCTTGCCCTCTTCCGGGCAGGCGGCCAGCGGCTGGTCGACCGGGATCGCCTCGGGCGGGCTGAGGTACTGCTCGACCTCGGTCTCGGCGGCCGAGTTGCCGCCGCCCTCGCTGCTCCCGCCCCCGCCCTCGCTGCCGCCGTCGTCGCCCTGGCTGCACGCCGCGGCTGTCAGCGCGACGACGGCGAGGACGGTGGTGATCGTGGTTCTGCGGATCCGCATGTGCGACTCCTTGTCGATGGGGTGCCCACTGGGGCTGGAGAGAACTGCCGGCGACCGTCTCCTGGATGCGCCACGCAGCACCGGTGGCCCGTCCGCCGAGGTCGGGCTTGCAGGCCGGAAAGCTAGCAGTGACCTGCGCCATAGTGAAGAGGCTTTCTGTAGGCGCATGCAAGTTGTGATCTGCCCGAGACATCGCGGCGATGTCGGTGCGGTTGCTGGGCGAGCGAGGCGGAAAGGGGTCGACGAACCCCTTGGCCCAGCGGTGTGACGCGGGCTACAGTTCCTCGGGTTTCTGCAGCCGGTGTCATCTAAGTAAGCGCTCGCTCCCCGCCCTTCCGCTCCGAGGAGTCGCATGTCGCCAACGCCAGCTCTCGAGGTCCGCGGGCTGTCCAAGACCTTCACCGGCCAGCGCGCCCTCGTCGGCGTCGACCTGGAGCTGCAGCCCGGTGAGATCCGCGCGCTCGTCGGCCAGAACGGCTGCGGCAAGTCGACGATGATCAAGGTGCTGGCCGGGTACCACGACCCCGACCCGGGAGCAGAGGTCCTCGTGGACGGCCAGCCGCTCGCGCTGGGGACGGCGGGCGCCGGGGACCACGCCGGGCTGCGCTTCGTCCACCAGGACCTGGGCCTGGTGCCGACGCTCGATGCCTGCGACAACCTCGCCATGGGGCACGGGTACGAGCGCAACCGGATGCGGCTCATCTCCTGGCGGAGGGAGCAGCGCCTCGCGCGGGAGACGCTGCGCGACCTCGGGTACGACTTCGACGTCCGCCAGCCCACCAGCCACCTGGTGATCAGCCAGCGCACGGCCATCGCGCTGGCCCGGGCCCTGTCGCCGCGCTCCACTCCGCCCCGGGTCCTCGTGCTCGACGAGCCGACCGCCAACCTCCCCGCCACCGAGATCGAGCGGCTCTTCGAGGTGGTCCGGTCCGTGCGGGACCGCGGCGTGGCCGTGCTCTTCGTCTCGCACCACCTCGACGAGGTCTTCGGTCTGTGCGACACGGTGACGGTGCTCCGCGACGGCCGCCACGTCATCACGCGGCCGGTCGAGGGGCTCGACGAGGACGCGCTCATCGCGCTCATGATCGGCCGGACCCTGGAGGACTTCCCGGCTCAGGCCGAGACGGTCGGCGAGGCCGGCGAACCGGTCCTGCGCGTCCGGGACGTGCACTCGGGCGTGCTCGCCGGTGTGGACCTCGACGTCCGCCCCGGGGAGATCGTCGGCGTCGCGGGGATCACCGGATCCGGGCGCGAGGAGATCGCGCTGGCGCTGTTCGGCGGCGTGCCCCGCACCGGGACGGTGACCGTCGCGGGCAGGGAGATCGAGGAGCACCGCCCGGACCGGGCGGTCGCGGCCGGTCTGGCGCTCGTGCCCGCCGAGCGGCACGCCAACGCGGCGTTCCTGGAGTCCACGCTGCGCGAGAACGTCTCGATCGTGAACCCGGGGGCCTTCCTGAGCCGGGGCCTGCTGAGCCGGCGGCGCGAGGTCTCCGAGGTGACGACCTGGCTGCAGAAGCTGAAGGTCCGGCCGCCGCATCCCGAGCGCGCGCTCGCCACGTTGTCCGGCGGCAACCAGCAGAAGGTGATGCTGGCGCGCTGGATGCGCCAGAAGCCGACCGTGCTGGTGCTCGACGAGCCGACGCAGGGTGTGGACGTCGGCGCGAAGGCCGACATCCACGTGCTGGTCGAGGAGGCGGCGGCCCAGGGTGCCGCCGTGGTCATCGTCTCGACCGACCACAGCGAGCTGACGCGGCTCGCCGAGCGCGTGGTGGTGCTGCGCAACGGACGGGTGGCGGACGTGCTGCGCCGGCCGAACATCGACCCCGACAGGATCACGGCCGCCACGATCGGCCAGAGCAAGGGAGTGGCGGCATGAGGCACGAAACCGGCACCCCCGGCGGAACCCGCTCCGCCGGGGACGACACCCCGTCCGGGCCGGCCCTGGACCCCGTGGTGAACCCGACCGGGTCGGGCGTTCACCTGTCGCCCGCCGAGGCCGCGAACCCGGCCCTCGAGGCCGACCTCGCGGTCCAGCCCGAGGTGGAGGAGCCCGGGGCGGCCAAGCGGGGGTTCTCGCTCGGACTGGACCGCTTCAGCGGGCTCTACGTGTGGGCCCTGCTGATCATCGTCTTCGCGATCTGGGTGCCCGACACGTTCCTGACCGTCAACAACGCCACCATCATCGCCGGCAACGAGGCGATCACGGCGATGCTCGCGCTCGGCATCATCATCCCGCTCGCCGCCGGCGTGTTCGACCTGTCGTTCGCCGGCGTCGCCGGTCTGTCGGTGGCGGTGACCGCCTGGGCGCAGGTGGAGGGGTTCAACCCGATCCTCGCCGCCATCTTCGCCATCGCGGTGAGCACGCTCGTCGGTGCGATCAACGGCTTCGTGGTCGTCGGGCTCAAGGTGAGCTCGTTCATCGCGACCCTGGGCATGAGCAGCCTCCTGCTGGCCGCCACCTGGTGGGTCACCGACGGCAAGCAGATCGTCTCGGGGTTCAGCGAGGGCTTCCTCGACCTGGGGAACACGCGGGTCCTCGGCATCCCGCTGCCGTTCTACGCCATGCTCCTGCTGGCGGCGGTCATCTACATCCTGATCGAGTACCTGCCGGTGGGGCGCTACCTCTACGCCTCCGGCGGCAACCCGGTGGCGGCCCGGCTGGCCGGCGTGCGCGTCGACCGCATCGTCTTCGGGTCGCTCGTCGCGTCGTCCCTCATCGCGGGGATCGCCGGGGTGGTCCTCGCCGCCCGGATCGGGACAGCATCGCCCGACATCGGGCCGTCGTACCTGCTGCCCGCGTTCTCCGCCGTCTTCCTCGGCTCGACCCAGATCAAGCCCGGCCGGGTCAACGTGATCGGCACGCTCATCGCGATCTACCTGCTCGCGACGGGCGTCAAGGGGCTCCAGCTGGCCGGTGCGCCCTCCTACACCGACGACCTGTTCAACGGGCTGGCCCTGATCATCGCCGTCGCCCTGGCGGCCCGGTCGGCGCGGAAGGTCTGAGGCGGCCCGGTCAGAAGGTCAGCAGCGCGGGCTCGGCGGTCGTCAGGTGGTCTCGGTCGTTGAGGCTGTGCAGCGCCCGCCGGGGGCCGAGCCGGCGGACGCGGCTGACGGAGGTGTGCGCGGGGAGGAAGAACATGTCCTCCTTGATCCCGAGCAGGTGGGCCAGGTAGGCGTTGATGACGCCGCCGTGGCAGACGACGACGAGGTGGGCGCCGGGGTGCATCGCCAGCAGCCCCTCGATCGTCGAGACGACGCGGTGGCGCAGCTCCGCGCTGCTCTCGCCGAACGGCACGAGGTCCCAGCTGCGCTCGGTCGGGAAGCGCTCCTGCACCCCGCGCCAGAACGGGGCCGCGAGGGCGTCGGCGGGGGAGGCGCCGTCCTCGAGGTCGCGGTAGACCTCCACCTCGCGGAGGTCCTCGAGCACCAGCGGTTCGAGGTCGTGGGGCGCGGCGATGGCCGCCGCGGTCTCCCGCGCCCGGCTCAGGTGGCTGGAGACGACGACGTCGACCGGTCGGCCGGCGAACGCCTTGCCGACCAGCTCCGCCTGCCGGCGACCGACCTCCGACAGCGGCGGGTCGACCCACTCTGCGGGCCGGAAGACCGGCGAGGTGGGGAACTGCTGCTGGCCGTGCCGCACCAGCGCGAGCTCGGTGGCCTCCTGCTGGATGAGGAACGTGTTGTGCATCGAGAACGGTGGCGGCGCGGGCGCCGGGGGACGGCGGGGCGGCGACGGCGTGGCCGGCGACGCGGGGACCGGGTGCGCGGTGGTCACCCCGGCGACGCTATCCGACGGATCGGGACCTCCCCGCCCAGGGGTGGCCTGCCCCGGTCGGGACAGCGAGCTGAGAGGCGGACGTCGTGAGCTGGTTCGGGACGCCCCCCGCGGGGCTGGACATGTACCACGTCGGCGTGGTGGTGCCGGACGTCCGCGCCGCCATGACGCGGTACGGCGAGGCGCTCGGCTTCACCTGGAGCGCCATCGGGGACTCGACCTTCGACGTGCTGGTCGAGGGCGAGCCGCGGCAGGCCCGCGTCGCGGCCACGTACTCCCTCGAGGGCCCCCCGTACCTGGAGCTGGTCGAGGAACGGTCGGGTGGCGTGTGGGCCGCGAGTGCCTTGGGGCTGCAGCACGTGGGCCTGTGGACCGACGACCTCGAGGGCTCGATCGCCCGCTTCGAGGCCGCCGGGATGCCGGGCCGCGTGCGGCACCTGCCCGGTGAGGGAGAGTCCGCCCTCTTCAGCTACCACGACGGGGGAGCCGGGCTCTGGTGGGAGCTGGTGAGCACCGCCTTCCGGCCCCGTCTGGAGAAGCGCCTGCGCTCGAGGGAGGAGCGGCCGTGACCGCGGACGACGAACTGGCGGTGCGCAACCTCGTGGCCCGGTACTGCGACGCGGTCTGCCGGCGCGACCCGGCCGCCTGGGCGGCCACCTGGGCGGTCGACTGCACCTGGGACCTCGGCGGTGGCCGGGTCGTGCACGGACGGCAGGCGGCCCTCGAGCTGTGGACGTCGGCGCTCACCAAGTACCCGTGGGTGGCCCAGCTGGCACCGACCGGAACGGTGGAGATCACCGGTGACACGGGCCGGGGGACCTGGTGGGTGCTCGAGCTCAACCACCTGCAGGACGGCGCCGGCGCACTCCACCTCGGGCACTACGACGACGAGTACCGGCGGACCGACGAGGGCTGGCAGTTCGCCGCCCGCCGCTTCGCGATGGTCTACCGAGGAGGGCTGGACCCCGGCACCGTCGTCCCGCTGCCGTCGGGCTGACCGCCGCGGGGCGGCTCGAGCAGGTTCGCCCGCAGCCGCTCGACCGCTGACGGCGACAGGCCGTGGGTGGTCGCCCACCGCTCCGTCCCGCCGTGCTCCTCGTCCAGCCAGGACAGGAAGGCGCGCATCGTCTCCGGCGTCGACTCGAAGATCCACGCCGGTGCGGCGGCCAGCCCGTTCCCCTGGAAGAACGACGACGACCGGATCCGGGCCAGGATCCCGGGCATGTTCCCGGTGGTGGCGGCGTAGTCCGCGACGATCTCCTCGCGGTCCACGCCCAGCAGGTCCAGCAGCAGGGCGACGAGCACGCCGGTGCGGTCCTTGCCGGCCGTGCAGTGGACGACGGCCGGCAGGGCCTCCTCCTGGGACAGGAGTTCCATCGCCGCCAGCAGCGGGCCCCCGTTGTCGCGGATCTGCAGGACGTAGTCGTCGAACAGGTTGGTGGCCAGGCCGGCGGCCACCTGTTCCGCGTCGAGGGCTGCCTTCGGCTGCAGCGGGAGGTTGACGTAGCGGACGTGCGCCTCGTCAGCCAGCCCGCGGCCCTCGCGGGCGCACTCCGCCTCGGTCCGGAGGTCGACGACCAGCCGGGGCGCGAGGTCGCGGACCAGGCGGACCGCGCCCTCGTCCGTGAGGCCCCTGAGGTTGTCCGACCGCACGACGCGGCCCGGCCGCACCCGCCGGCCGTCCGGCGTGCTGAGACCGCCGAGGTCGCGCACGTTGAGCAGTCCGTCGACGGTCAGGGCGCGCACGTCCGCCGCGCCACTCCGTCCGCTCGCATCGTCCATGCGCCCGTCCTCCGGGATCGGCGTGCCGAAACTAGTGACACTGCCAAGTTAGTACCTCTACAGTTCCGGGGACCCGACCCGTGAGCCGGGTCACACGCGCGGGCCGGGCCCGCCCAGAGGAAGGACCGCCGTCCATGACAGAGCAGCACGGCTGGCTGATCGACACCGTTCCCAGCGAACGGTTCCCGGTGTACACGCGGCTGAACGCGAACGACGTGCTGCCCGACCCGATCACGCCCCTCGGCGCGAGCTTCTGCTGGATCCCGCACATCATCCCGGGCTGGGCCGCCGGGTACGCCGCCCTCGACGCGTTCACCCCGTCCGAGCTCGCGCAGGAGGACATGGCGCCCGTCGCCGGCTTCTTCTACGGCTACCTCTACATCAACCAGTCCAACGTCCGGGTGGTCGGCATCCGGGCAGGCATCGGCTGGCGGGCGATCGACGCGGCCTTCTTCAGCGCCGACTCCCCGCCGCACGAGGAGCGGCCGGACGACGTCAACGAGGAGCTGAGCGCCAAGATGGGTGCGCGCACCCAGTGGGCGCTCACCACGACGACGTTCCCCGAGCTCGAGGAGGAGCGGGAGATCGCCGACCGGGTCCGCGCCAACCGGCCGGACCTCGCCTCCCTCACGCCCGCCGCGCTGGTGATGTACGCGCGGTCGCTCATGCCGCTCGAGCGGCTCTGCTGGCGGGGCGAGACCATCGCGAGCAACCAGGCCGCGACCGGTCCCGCGGTGCTCGGTCAGCTCCTCGGCGGGGCGGACCCCTCCCTCGTCGTGCAGGTGATCGGCCAGGCCGGGGACGTCGACTCGGCCGCCCCCTCCTTCGCCCTGTGGGACCTGTCCCGCGCCGTCCGCGCCGACGACCGGCTGATGGCCGAGTTCGACGAGGGCGTGGACGGGCTCATGGGCCGGCTCGAGGGCGGTCACGCGGACTTCACCGCGCTGTTCCACCGCTTCCTGCACGACTTCGGCTACCGCGGGCCGAGCGAGTGGGACCTCGGTGCCGACTCCTGGGAGACCCGGCCGGAGCTGGCCCTGGGCCTGGTCGACCGGCTCCGGCAGCTGGGCGACGACGCGTCGCCGGCCAGCCGGCAAGGTGACCAGGACCGGCAGAAGACCGAGGCCACGGCCAAGGCGCTGGAGATCCTCGGGGACAACGCCGAGGCCCTGGCGACCTTCGAGCTCGCGGTCGCCTCGGCCCGCCGGTTCGGCGCCTGGCGTGAGCGGGCCAAGACCAACTGCATCAAGGTCATGCACGAGGCCCGCATGGCGCTGACCGAGCTGGCCCGCCGGCTGCACGCCGAGGGGCACCTCGAGAGCACCCGGCAGCTGTTCATGGCGACCGACGACGAGCTGGACATCCTCATCGCCGAGCCGGAGGCCATGCGGGAGCGGCTCGCCGCGCGCGAGAAGCAGTGGCAGGAGCTCGCCGGCCTGGACATCCCGACCTTCCTGGACTCCCGTACCGGCATCAAGCCGCTGAACGAGATCCCCCGGCGGGCCGAGGTCGAGGTCGAGGTGGCCAAGCCCGGTGACGTCCTCCAGGGCGGCCCGGCGTCGGCCGGTGTGGCACGCGGGCGGGCCCGCATCGTGCAGGACACGGCCAGCATCTCGGAGTTCCAGCCGGGCGAGGTGCTCGTCGCGCCGCAGACCGACCCGTCCTGGACGCCGCTGTTCATGGTGGCCGCCGCTGTCGTCGTCGACGTCGGGGCGCTGGGCAGCCACGCGATGATCGTCAGCCGCGAGCTCGGCATCCCGTGTGCCGCCGGGGTCACCGCGGCGACGCGGCGCATCCCCGACGGCGCCGAGGTCGAGGTCGACGGCTCGACCGGGAAGGTGACCGTCCTCAGCCTCTGACGGTTCCGCAGGCCCGTGGGCCGGCCGTCGGTGCCGCTCGTCGGCGCCGACGGCCTAGCTCGCGGGGGTGGCCGCGGCGGCCGCGCGCTCCCGGCCGACCGTCGTGTCCTCTCCGTGCCCCGGGTAGACCCACGTCTCGTCCGGGAGAGCGGCGAACACCTTCCGGTCGAGCGCGTCCAGCAGCCGTTCCCGATCCTGGGGCGTGGACGTCGCCCCGGGGCCGCCGGACAGGAGCGCGTCGCCCGAGAACAGGTGCGGGGCCGAGCCGTCGGCGGGGGAGTACAGCAGACCGATCGACCCCGGGGTGTGCCCGGGCAGGTGCAGCACGGTCAGCGGGACCTCGCCGACGGCGACGACGTCGCCGTCGCGCACCGGCTGCGACGTCGGGACCGGGAGGGAGCCGCTGTCGTCCGGGTGCGCGACCGTCCGCGCGAAGGTCGACTCCTCCAGGTCGGGCAGCGCCTGGACGTGGGCGTCGTGCGCATGGGTGGTGACGATCGTGGACAGGCCCCGGGACCCCATGATCGCGGCCACGAACATCACGTCGTCGGCCGCGTCGACGAGGAGTTGCTCCTCGGTGCGCGTGCAGCGCAGCAGGTACCCGTTGACCCCGGAGGGTCCGAGCCCCATCTTGGCGACGAGCAGGCCGGGCAACCGGCGGAAGTCCGCCGGACCGAAGGCGTCGACGATCCCGGTGTAGGGCGTTCCGGTGCTGTAGGCCATGGCGCATCCTCTCCCTCGGGGCCGGTCAGACCGCCCCGGGACGCCGGACGACGTCCCGGTTGCCCGTGGTCCACATCCGGTGCAGCGTGCGGTGCGCGATCCGCCAGCCCGCCGGCGTGCGCACCACGCGGTCGGTGTACCGGCCGCCCAGCAGGTAGTGGTCGCCGCCGGGCGTGCCCTGGCGGATGTGCTGCGAGATGAGGTAGCACTCGGCGGTCGCCTCGTCCCCGCGCACGCTGACGACGACGTTGCCCACCAGGTGCTGGGTCGCGTCCAGGTCACCGATCGTGCCCCGGACCAGGGTGGTGATCTCGTCGACACCGTGGGGGTTCCCCAGCGACCCGTAGTCGCACTCGGCATCGGGCAGGAAGACGTCGGTGAGCAGCTCCCACTCCCGGTCGTCCAGCGCGGTCGAGTAGCGCGCCAGCAGCTCGCCGATCTCCAACCGGTCCGCGAGCGCCTGCAGGTCGTCGGGCATCGGTCCCCTCCCGTCATGTGGCCGCCTGGCAGAAACTAGACACGCCCTCCAGTAAGCGCAAGACTCGTGGAGAGCCGGCGAAGGGAGCCAGGGATGTCCGTGCCAGGGGATGCCATGCGGGGCGACGCCGCCCAGGACTGGGAGGACGTGCGCTCCTACACGCTCGAGGAGCGGGAGGAGGGCGAGCTGCTGGCCCGGCAGACCGAGTGCACGTTCATCTGGCTGGGCAAGGACGGCCACCCGATGGGCGTCATCATGAACTACCTGGCCCGGGACGGCCGCTTCTGGCTGACCGCCACCGAGGGGAGGCCGCGGATCGCGGCCGTCCGCCGCGATCCCCGGGTGAGCATCGCCATCACCTCGAAGGGTTCCGGCATCGAGGTCAGCAAGTCGCTGACGTACAAGGGCACCTGCGTCGTCCACGAGGACGACGGGACGAAGGCCTGGTTCTACCCGCTCTTCGCGGCACGGCTGCGCCCGGACGACGAGGCGAAGGCCGCCTCGTTCGCCGCGCACCTGGACTCGCCTGGGAGGGTCGTGCTGGAGATCGTGCCCGATCGCCGGATCGGCTTCGACAGCGCCAAGATGTGGGCCGCCGCTCCGTCGGCGGCGCCGTCCCGGCGATGATCGCGGTCCGGACGTGGTTGACGGGCGAGCGTGACGCGCACCACACTCCCAGGCGTCGGCCTTTCTGAGTGCAGGCTCCAGTAAGTCGAGCCCGCTCGAGGCCGCGCCCGGCAGCCCGTCGTCGACATCCCAGGAGCCAGCCCGTGCGTGCCGTCCAGATGGTCCAGTGGCAGTCCGACCCGGAGATCCGGGATGTCCCGGAACCGGAGGCCGGCCCCGGCCAGGTGGTCATCGCGGTGGGCGGAGCCGGTGCCTGCCACTCCGACCTGCACGTCCTGCACGACTATCCCGAAGGCGTCGTGCCCTTCGAGCTCCCGTTCACGCTCGGCCACGAGAACGCGGGCTGGGTGCACCAGATCGGCACGGGCGTCCGAGGCCTCGAGGTGGGGCAGCCCGTGGCCGTGTACGGGCCGTGGGGCTGCGGGCGCTGCGCACGGTGCAGCGCCGGGATGGAGATCTACTGCGAGGACCCGGCGAACGCCGTCCAACCCGGCGGGGGTGGCGGGCTGGGCAAGGACGGCGGCTTCGCGCCGTACATGCTGGTGCCCGACGCACGCTTCCTGATCCCGCTGCCCGACGGGCTCGAGCCGGTGCAGGCCGCGCCGCTCACCGACGCCGCCCTGACCCCGTACCACGCGGTCAAGCGCTCGCTGCCGAAGTTGCTGCCCGGCAGCCACACGGTGGTCATCGGGGTCGGCGGCCTCGGGCACCTCGGCGTGCAGCTGCTGAAGCTGCTCTCGCCGACCACCGTCATCGCCGTCGACGTCAAGGACAACGCGCTGGAGCTGGCCCGCAGCTGCGGTGCCGACGTCACGGTCCGCTCCGGCGACGACGCGGCGGCCCAGATCAAGGAGGCGACCGGCGGCAAGGGCGCCGACCTGGTGCTCGACTTCGTCACCGCGGAGCCCACCCTCGCCCTCGCGCAGCAGGTGGTCCGCATCCTCGGCGACCTGACCATCGTCGGCGCCGGCGCCGGGACCCTCCCCGTCGGCTTCTACACGCAGCCGTACGAGGTGAGCGTCCAGGCGCCGTGCTGGGGCTCGCGCCCGGAGCTCGCCGAGGTGCTCCAGCTGGCCGCCCGCGGTCTGATAACGCCCGAGGTCACCACGTTCGCGCTGGACGACGCGGTGGACGCCTACCGGCAGATGCAGGACGGCACCCTGAAGGGCCGGGCCGTCATCGTGCCGAAGGGCGAGTGACCGGGGCCGCCGCCCCCGGGTCGCCCGGGGTGGACGCCCTCTCCCGCCTGGTCGCTCTGGAGGAGATCCGCGAGGTCGTCCTGCGGTACTGCCGGGGCCTGGACCGGCTGGACGCCGACCTCCTGCGCAGCGCCTACCTGCCGGGGGCGCAGGACGACCACGGGGTGTTCGTCGGCGACGCCGCCGAGTTCTGCCGCCGGGTGCTGGAGTCGCACCGCCGCTACGACGCCACCATGCACTGCGTCCTCAACCACCTCGTGGAGCTCGACGGGCCGGACGACGCCCGCGGCGAGGCGTACGTCCTGGCCCACGTGCTCCGGAGGGACGACGAGGGCGCGCCCGTGCACGACGCCTGGTGGGGGCGCTACGCGGACCGCTACGAGCGGCGCGACGGCCGGTGGGGCATCGCTCACCGGATCACGGTGCACGAGTGGACCCGCCGCGAACCGCTCGGCGCCCCGATGCGCGACGACACCGGTCTCTTCCGGCAGGGGGCCGAGGACCGGGGGACCGGTGCGGTGCTCGGACCGGGGGCTTTCCCGCCCCGGCCGGCCGCGACGACGGTGGGCCCCGGTGCGCCGGCGAGCGCTAGCTGAGGTCCGGGTGGACGCCGGCGATCACGCACTCCAGGTGTGCCGTGCCGCGTTCGGCCGGGTCGTCGAGGTTCTCGACGACGGCGAAGTGCTCCGCCCACGCGTCCGGACGGGCACGGAAGAGCCCGCGGGGGTCCTCCACCCGGCTGGGGGAGGAGACGTCCCAGACCTCCCCTTCGCCGTGGTCCTCCCCGCGGTACACCCCGCGGCCCAGCCCGTCGTCGAAGCCCTGCCAGTAGCCCCCGCCCTGGAGGTAGACCGGCGTCCCGACGACGGTGAAGCCGAACCTCTCCACACCGCCGTCCGAGGTCCGGAGGGCGACCGTGCCCTCGCGCAGCCGCCGGTGGCCGGGGACCAGCCGGAGGTCCAGCTCCACCGGCTCCGCGTAGGACCAGGGCTCGCCGGCACCCTCCCGCGGCAGGACGCGGCTCTCGAACATGGAGAAGGTCCCGTCGTCGGCCTGGTGCAGCTGCCAGAACACCACCCGCCCGGGGAAGCGCACCATCACCCACTGGCGCACCGCGAAGCTGCGTTCGCCGGCGCCCGGAGGCAGGGGAGAGGCGGCCGGCGCGCGCGGTCCGCCGGTCCGGCCGAGGCCCCAGGAGTGGTCGCGGACCCCGACCCAGTCGCTCGTGACCTCCAGCCGGCGGCCGTCGACCTCCAGCCAGCCGCTGACGTCGCAGCACTGGTCGTAGTTGCAGCGCTGCGCGGTGAGCCTGCCCGCGGCCCAGCGCTCCGTGTAGGCCTCCAGGTAGGGCTCGTGGAGCCCCGTCCAGGTCAGGTCGTATGCGATGCCGTGCCCGTTGGGCGCGCAGGTGGTGCGCAGCCGCTCGAGCGGGGCGAGCACCTCGACCCGCAGGGGGCCGACCGCGAGATCGTCGATGTCCGGGCGCAGGCGGCGCGACCACCGGAGGTTGTGCTGCCGGCCGTCGATCCCGACGCACGCGTACCCGTCCATGACGTCGTTGTTCGCGTAGAGCCGGATCGCCGTGTACAGCGACGCCGTCCCGCTCGCGTCGGACGCGGTGAAGTAGTAGCCGTCGCTCCAGTGCGGCGAGTCGGTGGCCACGGAGTCGAACGTGCGGGCGACCTGGTGGCGCGGCCACTCGTCGTGACGGGTGAGCCGGCCGCCCGGTGGAGTGGTCATGACGTTCCCTCCGAAGTCCGGCGGCTCGTGTCGCACCTCGAGGTGCGGCTGCGCGACGCCGTCTGCGCACTGTTGCGGGAGTCTCGCCGACCGGCAAGTGGCCGGCACCACCTGATCGCTCCACGACGGCCGTCCCGGTGACCCGGGGGCAAGGAGGAACCGTGCGCACGCTCGTCCTGGGTGGGTCCAGCTTCGTCGGGGGGCGGCTGGTCGAGCACCTGTTGCGCGACGGCGCCGAGGTGACCCTGCTCAACCGCGGCCGCACCGCCCCGCCCCCGGGGGTCGGCCTGCTGGTCGCCGACCGCAAGGACCCGGCGGCGATGCGCAGCGCTCTCGAGGGCACCGGATGGGACGCGGTCTACGACGTCTCCGGATTCGTCATGGCGGCCGGTGGCTCCTCCTTCGAGGACCTCGTCCGGCTGCTCGAGGGTCGGACCGGCCGCTACGTCTTCGTCTCCTCGGTGATGGCCTACCGGCCGACGGGCTTCTTCCCGTGGACGGAGGACCAGGCCTGCCGCGACGAGCCCGCGACCACGTACGGCGGCTTCAAGGTCCACGCCGAGCGGGTGCTCCTCGCCGCCGCACGCGAGCGCGGCTTCCCCTCGACCGTCGGGCGGCCGGCGGCCATCTACGGGCCGACGAACAACATCTACGACATGGAGACGGCGATGTTCACCCGTCTCCGCCGTGGCCTGCCCGTCCTCGTGCCGCACCAGGGACTCGTCGCCACCTCCTACGGGCACGTGGACGAGCTGTGCGCCGGGCTGCTCACCCTCGGCCGGCACCCGGCCGCGGTGGGGGAGGTGTTCAACCTCAGCGGGGACGGGGTCACCGCGGCGCAGTACGTGGCCACCGCCGCGGAGGTCGTCGGGGTGGAGCCGGACGTCCTCCACGTGCCCGACGACGTGCTGCCGGGCCTGGCGAAGCTGCCGTTCAGCCACCTGTTCGCCGCACGCCACCACGGGATCGTGAGCACCGAGAAGGCACGCCGGCTCCTCGACCTGCCGGCGGAGAGGGACTTCCGCACCGGGATGGCCGAGACGTACGAGTGGTTCAGCGCCTCCCCGCTCGCCGGCACCGGCACCGCGATGTCCGATCCGCTGTGGGGTGCCGGGTTCGACCTGGCGCACGAGGCCGACGTCGCGACGGGGCTGCGCGGGTGACCGGCGCCCCGGTCGACGACGGCGTGCTCTGGCGTGCCCTGACCACCTCGATCCGCGACGTCGTCGCCCCCGCCCTGCCGCCCGGCCACGCCCTCGACACCGCCGTGCAGCTGACCGGCCTGGCGCGCTACGCCGCCTCCCGGCCCGCACCCGACCCCGCGGGGCGGGCCCGCCGCCTGCGGCAGGCACTGGGTGGCGGGACGGACGCGGCGGCCCCGGACCTGGACGCCGTCCTCCTCGAGGCGTCGCGGGTGCTGGTGGCCGCGGTGACGGCACCGGGCGCGGGCGGACCGGCGGGCCCGGTCCGCGCCGTGCTGCTCGACCAGCTCGACGAGGACATCCGGGTCGCCGCACCGCTGCTCGAGACCTTCAGCGGCCACCCGGCGACCGACGTCGAGCCGGTGCCGCGAGGCGTGCCCGCCGACGAGCTCGGCCGGCTCGTCCGGTGGTTCGCCGAGGTGCACGGCGGGCCGGTCGAGGTGGACCGCGCCACCGTGGTCTCCGGTGGGCACAGCCGCCGCATGCTGCGGGTGGAGCTGAGGACGCCCACGGGCCCGGCGGGTCACATGGTCCGCATCGAGCAGGGCGGCACCTTCGGCACCGACGGCACCCTCGAGGCCGGGGCCATGCGAGCGCTGGCGGAGGCGGGCCTGCCGGTGCCGCCGGTCCGGTGGATCGAGGGCCCCGACCTCCTCGGCCGGCCCTTCTTCGTGATGGACCTGGTGCCCGGCAGCTCCGCGGTCGACGACGCCGTCCTCGACGCCTTCGTGGCCGCGCTGCACGCCGTCCACCGCGGCGACCCGGCGATCGTCTCGGACGCCCTCGGCCCGGTCCCCGGACCCGAGGCGGGCGTGGCCGCGCAGATCGACCGCTGGGAAGCGGTCTACCGGGAGTCGGTCCCCGGGCCCGTCCCGCTCCTCGACGAGGCCGCCGCCTGGCTGCGGGCCCACCTCCGCCCGACCGGTCCCACCGTGGTCGTGCACGGGGACCCCGGACCGGGCAACTTCCTGTCCGAGGACGGCCGGATCGTCGCGCTGACCGACTGGGAGTTCGTGCACCACGGCGACGCCGCCGAGGACTGGGCCTACCTGGCCATCATCCGCGGCCGGAAGCTGGGCCCGCCCGAGTGGTGGTACGAGCGCATCGAGCGGATCACCGGCATCCGGCTGCAGGCAGCCGACTGGCACGCATGGGAGGCGTTCAACCAGTTCAAGGGCGCCTGCGCCAACCTGACCGCGCTGCGGCTGTTCCGCGACGGCGTGGCGACGACCCCCAACCTGCTGGCGATCGGCACGGCGGTGCACTACCGCTTCCTGCGCCGGCTGGCCGACCTGGTGGCGCAGCCACCTGCGTGAGACGAGGAGAGACGAGATGGACCCCACAGTGCAGAGGCTGCTCGACGAGCACGAGATCACCCGGCTCTGCTACCGCTACGGCGCCGCGCTCGACGACCGGGACTGGGCGCGGCTGCGGACCTGCTTCACCGAGGACGCCGTCACCGAGTACGAGGGGCTCGGCGAGTTCGAGGGGTACCCGGCGATCGAGTCGGTGTGCCAGGCCGCGCTCGGCCCGCTCGACCGCAGCCAGCACCTGATCGGCAACGTCTCGGTCGACGTGGACGGCGACACCGCGACCGCGCAGTGCTACCTGCACGCCCAGCACGTCAAGGCCGGCACACCCGGCGGTGACCTGTACCTGCTCGCGGGCCGCTACACCGACCGGGTCGCCCGGACCGCGGACGGGTGGCGGTTCACGCACCGCCGGCTCGAGACGTGGTGGGTCGACGGCAACCCGGCGGTCATCAGCGGCTGACCGGCGGGAGGGCGGCCGTCAGCCGCTCAGGGCGAGGGGTCCCGGTGCGCCCCCGGGACGATCCCCGCCTCCGGCGGGACGGGAGCCCCCTCGCCGACGTCGACGGTCGGCTCGGGAGTGGGCGGCACCCGCATCTCGGCGGGGGTCGCGTCGGCGGCCGCCTCCGCCGCCGCGAGAGCCTCGTACGACTCGCCCGGTGGGGCGGCCGGCCCGTCCCCGTCCGTCAGGGCCACGACCGCCGCCTCCGGCGGCACGTGCGCCTGCGCGTCGACCTCGACCGTGGGCTCGGTGGTCGGCGGCACGCGGATCTCCGCCGGGAGTCGGTCCTCGGTGCTCATCTCGTCCCCACCCGTCTGCGTCGCGCGACGTCGAGCCGGCACCGGGAACGGTACCGCCGAGCCGGGCCGGCCGCCGGGGCGTCAGGAACCGGGGGTCTGCAGGGAGCGGGCCCGCGAGCCGCCGTCGTGGTAGTCGACCTCGCGGCGGACGCGGTCGCCGTCGAAGACGACGAAGCTCATGCCGGGGGCCTGCCAGCGGCGCCCCGCGGTGCCGGGGCCGAACCGGTCGTCGGCGACCGTCGCGGACATCACCCAGGTGAACGCCAGGCCGTCGTCCCGGCGCCACCACTCCCCGGTCGGCTGCAGCCGGAGGTCGGGCCAGCTGGCGAGGCCGCGGGCGAAGTAGGCGCGGATCGCGGGCCACCCGCGGTGCACGCCACCGATGACGTCGTCCAGCACGGCGTCCTCGGTGAGGAAGGGCCGTGGCGCGTCCGCGTCGCCGCTCGACCACGCGGTGAACAGCCCCTCGACGAGCGCGATCCGGTCGTCCACGTCCCACCTCCACGCTGCGGTCGAGGTGAGCATTCTGCACGGCCGCCGGCGTCGGGGCCAGGCCGGTCTGGTTGACGGCGGTCGTGGCCCCGTCCACACTCGCCGGGGTACTTACTGTGCTCGTAGTCGAGTAACAAGGGGGACGAGGGATGACCACGGCCGAGCCCACGACGGCGATGGCCACCATCTACTCCGAGCACGTCGGCGAGCTGGTCGTCGCGGAGCGGGAACCGGTGGCCGACGGCGTGGTCAGCCTGGTCCTCGAGCACCCCGACCAGGAGGAGCTGCCGGCGTGGACGCCGGGCGCCCACGTCGACCTCGTGCTCGCGCCGGACCTGACCCGGCAGTACTCGCTGTGCGGCTCCCCGGCCGACCGCACCCGCTGGCGGGTGGGGGTGCTCCTCGACCAGGGCGGTCGCGGCGGGTCGCGGCACGTGCACGAGCGGCTCGAGGTGGGCGCCCGGCTGCCGGTGCGCGGGCCGCGCAACCACTTCCCCCTCGTCGCTGCCGAGCGGTACCTGTTCGTCGCCGGCGGCATCGGCATCACCCCGCTGCTGCCGATGGTGGCCGAGGCCGAGCAGTCGGGGGCGGACTGGACCCTGTTCTACGGGGGGCGGCGGCGGGGGTCCATGGCCTTCCTCGACGAGCTGTCGGCCTACGGCGACCGGGTCGTGCTCCGGCCGGAGGACGAGTACGGCCTGCTCGACCTGGCGACGATCCTCGAGCCCCGGCCCGGGACGGCCGTCTACGCGTGCGGTCCCGAGGCGCTGCTCCAGGCGGTCGAGCAGCACTGCGCGGTCTGGCCGCCGGGGAGCCTGCACGTCGAGCGCTTCGCCGCCAAGCCGGTGGGCGAGGGCGCGGAGGCGACCACGTTCGAGGTGGTCTGCCAGCGGTCGGGGATCACGGTTACCGTGCCCGCTGACCGCTCGATCCTCGAGGTCGTGCAGGAGGCCGGCGTGAACGCGCTCTCCTCGTGCCTGGAGGGTGTCTGCGGCACCTGCGAGACCCCGGTCGTGGAGGGCACGCCCGACCACCGGGACTCGCTGTTGAGCGAGGAGGAGAAGGCGGCGGGTGACTACATGATGATCTGCGTCTCGCGGTCGGAGTCGCCGCAGCTGGTGCTCGACCTGTGAACGGCCCCGAGCCCCTGCGGGGCGACCAGCGCGCCCGCGACTACCCCCTCGACTGCTGGTACCTCGCCGGCACCGCCGACGAGATCGGCCCGGAGCTGACCAGCCGGCGCCTGCTCGGCCGGCAGGTGCTCCTGTACCGGCAGCGCGACGGCCGCGTCGTGGCGCTCGAGGACCGCTGCGCCCACCGGGCCCTGCCGCTGTCCCTGGGGCGGCTCGTCGACGACCGGGTGGTGTGCCGCTACCACGGCTTCACCTACGACGGCACGGGCGCGTGCGTCCTGGTGCCCTCGCAGGAGCACGTGCCCTACGGGACCCGCGTCCCGAGCCATCCGGTCCGGGAGGAGGGCCGGCTGGTCTGGATCTGGCTCGGCGACCCGCGTCGGGCCGGCAGCGCCCCGCCGCCGCGGGCACCCTGGCTGGACGACGCCGCCTGGTCGGTCCTCGGCGGCAGCCGCACCGTGGCGGCGGGCTACCTGCTGCTGCACGAGAACGCGCTCGACCGCACGCACTTCGCCTACGTGCACCCCGACACCTCGCACCGCGGGTACCTCGAGGGTCCGCCGCCGCTGGAGATCGAGGTGACCGAGACGTCGGTCTCCTACGCCCGGACCTTCCCGCTCGCGCCGCTGGCCGCCTGGCAGAGCGCGGCCACCGGCCTGCCGCCCGACACCCGGTGCGTGCAGCACGAGTCGGGGGTGTTCGTCTCCCCGGCGATGCACGTCGACCACATGCGCATCGAGGCGGACGGGGTGGTCCTCCGGTCGGCCTTCGTGCGCGCGTTCACCCCGGTCGATCCCGGCGTCACCCACGTCCACTGGTGGGCGGCACGGGACTACGCCCTCGGCGACCGGGCGGTCGACGAGACGCTGCGCCGGGTGCACGAACGCACGATGGACGAGGACGAGCCGCTGCTCGAGGCCATCCAGGCGACGGTCGACCGGGACGGTCCGGGACGCCGGGTGAACGCAGCGGCGGACGCCGCATCGGTGCGCGCGGAGCAGATCGTGCGTCGGCTCATCGACGAGGAGCAGCCCCGGCGACTTACTTGACACCGACTCCTCTTTGGGGCAGGGTCGGCCGCGGATCGTGCTCCGCGTCACAGAGCCGTCGGTGTTCGCCCGCGAGGCCGCCGTCGGCCACCCCTCAGCTCCCGGAGGTCCCGTGGTCTTCGTCCCGTCCCGAGGCGATCTGCCGCTGCGCAGTGGGCCGGGGGTGCCGCTGCTCCCCCCGGAGGCCGAGCCGTCGGAGCTCCCCGCATCGGTCTACCTCGACCCCGAGCGCTACGAGCAGGAGCGGACGAAGGTGCTCGCCCGCACCTGGCAGATCGTCTGCCGCTCGTCGGAGATCTCCGCCGTCGGTGACCACGTCGTCTGGGAGGGGCAGGGGGAGACGATCGTCGTGACCCGCCGCCGCGACGGTGGCGTGGCGGGCTTCCACAACGTCTGCCAGCACCGCGGTGCGCGGATCGTCAAGGAATCCGGTTGCGGCGCCCGCCGGTTCAACTGCCACTGGCACAACTGGACCTACGACTTCGAGGGCAACGTGCTCGGCGTGCCCGACCGCGAGGACTTCGCGCCCGAGCAGCTGGAGGGCCTCGCCGCTCCGGCGGTGGAGTGCGCGGAGTGGGGTGGCTGGGTGTGGGTCGTCCTGGCCGGCCCCGGCGTCGCGCCACCGCTGCTGGAGTGGCTCGGCGAGGAGCTGGTCGGCGACCTCGGCGCCTACCGGATGGAGGAGATGCTCCTCATCGAGAAGCTGACCTGGGAGCTGCCGGTCAACTGGAAGGTCGTCATCGACGGCTTCAACGAGAACTACCACGCACCCGCGCTGCACAAGGTGCCCGCGCAGGACGCCAAGGACGGCCGGGAGAGCACGTTCTTCCACTGGGGACCCCACGGCATGATGGTCGTCCCCTACAAGGGCGTGCTCCCCAGGCTCAAGGAGACGCGGGACCACCAGAGCCTGGCGATCTGCCACTACACGGTCTTCCCGACCGCGGTGTTCAACAACAACCCGACCCACATCCAGCTCTTCCGGGCGGTGCCGCTCGCCGTCGACCTCACCCGGTTCGAGACGTGGGAGCTCCAGTACGACCCGCAGGGCGACGAGGACTACATCGCCGGCGTCACCGCGCACTGGAACCGGTTGAAGGACGTCGTCGCCGAGGACGTCGAGATCTACGGGGAGGTCGGCGCGACGAAGCAGTCCTCCGCCTACCGGCGCAACATCTTCAACGACCACGAGTGCAAGATCACGCACTTCCACCAGACGGTGCAGCAGATGCTCGATGAGTGATCCCTCCGATCCGGCCGTGGACGCCGGCGACGACCGCGCGGTCGTCGTCGCCGGGTGGATCGACTTCGACCCCGCCGACCGGGCGGCCGCCCTGGCCGCCTTCGCCGACGTCGTGGCCGCCAGCCGGGAGGAGCCCGGCTGCGTCGACTACGCCTTCACGCCCGACCCCGACGACCCTGGCCGGGTCCGGGTCTTCGAGCACTGGGTCAGCGACGCGGCGCTCACCGAGCACCTGACCCTGCCGCACGTGCAGGCGCTGCGCGGTGCCATCGCGGGGCTGACCCGCACCGGACGTCAGATGACCCACCACACCGTGGCGGTCTCCCGGCCCATGGGGTCCGCCGCCGCTCCTGCCGCCACGACCTGAACGGAGTCCGGCATGTCAGCCGTCCCGCAGTACGCCACCGGCGTCGACTTCCACAGCCCGTCGGTCCGCAAGGACGCCTATGACGTGATGGCCCGCCTGGTCGAGCACTACCGGGCCACGTCGACGGACATGGTGGAGTCGCAGTGGCGCGAGCCCGTGCGGAACTACACCGACCCCGAGCTCTGGGAGCGCGAGGTCCAGGCGATCCACCGCACCCGTCCGCTCCCGGTGGCGCTGTCGTGCGAGCTGCCCACGGCCGGCTCGTACAAGGCGCTCGACGTCGTCGGGACGCCGATCATCCTGACCCGTGAGCGCAACGGGGACGTCCGTGCGCTCGTGAACTCCTGCCGGCACCGCGGCGGCGAGCTCGTCCCCGAGGGCACGGGGCACGCCCGCCGGTTCACCTGCCCCTACCACGCGTGGTCCTACGACCTGGCCGGCTGCCTGACCGGTGTGTACGGCGAGGACACCTTCGGCCCGATCGAGCGGTCCGACATGGGCCTGCGGCAGCTGCCCGTCGGGGAGCGTGCGGGGATCGTGTTCGTGTCGCTCACGCCGGGCGCCGAGCTCGACCTCGACGCCTGGATCGAGCCGCAGCTCCTCGAGCAGCTCGAGGCCCTCGGCCTGGCCGACTGCTACCACCACTCCACGCGCATCCTCGAGGGGCCGAACTGGAAGGTCGTCGTCGACGGCTACCTCGAGGGCTACCACTTCGCCTCCCTGCACCGCACCACGGTGTTCCGCACCAACCTCTCGAACATGGCGGCCTTCGACTCGTGGGGCCCGCACCAGCGCAACTCGTTCGCGCTGCGGCCCATCGCCGAGGCCGTCGACGCGCCGCCGGAGACCTGGGACCCGCGGCGTTGCGTCGGCGCCATCTACTGGCTCTTCCCCGGCCTGGCGATCGCCGGCGGGTGGCGGGAGCAGGTCGCGGTCTCCTTCGTCTTCCCCGGCAGCACCTGGGACAGCTCGAAGACCGAGCAGCACATCCTGCTCCGCCACGAGCCCGTCGACGACGAGGAGCGCAAGAACGCCGACCACACCCGCGACTGGTTCCACGACGTCGTCCTCGACGAGGACTACGGCGCCGGGTTCGGCATCCAGAAGGGCCTCGCCGCCATGTCCGACCAGGACTTCGTCTTCGGGCGGAACGAGCCCGGCGTCCAGCACTTCCACCGAGCGATCAAGGAGCAGCTGTCATGAGCGGTGGGGGCACCACGGACATCGAGGACATCGAGGTGGTCGCGGGTCCGCTCGCCGGTGAGCGCCAGGGCCGGCTGCAGGGCCGGGTCGCCGTGCTGACCCAGAGCACCCGCAGCATCGGCCGCGGGATCGCCGAGGCGTTCCTCGCCGAAGGCGCCTCGGTCGTGGTGAGCGGCCGCTCCGAAGACAAGGGCAAGCAGGCACTGGCGGAGATGGGGGCCGGCGACCGCGCCGACTTCTTCCCCTGCGACGCGACGATGCAGGACCAGGTCGAGGCGCTCGTGGACTTCGCCGCCGAGCGCTACGGCCGTCTGGACATCATGGTCAACAACGCCGGTGGGACGTCCGGCTGGGCGCTGGTGGGCGACCTCAGCGACGAGGCGTGGCAGCAGGCGCTCGACTGGAACCTGAACGCCTGCTTCTGGGGCACCCGCCGGGCTCTCCGGTACATGGTCGACACCGGTTTCGGCCGGATCATCAACATGTCCTCGGTCGAGAGCAAGATGGCGAACAAGCCGATGGTGAGCCACTACATCACCAACAAGCACGCCATGAACGGCCTGACCAAGGCGACGGCCTTCGAGTACGCCCAGCAGGGCATCACCTGCAACGCCATCTGCCCCGGAGCGGTCGAGACCGACCTCATGAAGGACGTCGGGCCGCTGGTGGCGCAGCAGGCCGGCAGCACGTACGAGGAGTTCCTCCAGAGCTACGCGAACGAGTCGATGATCAAGCGGCTCAACACCGTCGAGGAGGTCGCCGCCTGCGCCGTCTGGCTGGCCAGCGACGCCGGTGGCGGGGTCACGGGTGCCATGATCAACGTCGACGGCGGAACCTCGCCCTGGTGAGCGCGCCGACGGAGCGGTGGATCACCGACTCGCAGCGCTGGGACCGGCTCCCGTACTACACCCGGGCCAACGCCGGCGAGGTGCTGCCGGACCCGTGCAGCCCGCTGGGCTGGACGCTCGTCTTCGAGCAGGGCCTGCTCGTGGGCTGGCTGCGCGGCTTCGTCGACTTCGGCGTCTACGCCGAAGGCGAGCTGCCCGACGACCCGCCCCCGGTGGCCGGCCTGTTCGGTGGCTACTTCTACCTCAACCTCTCGCACATGCGGCTCATGGGCATGCGCATGGGGATGACGGTCGAGCAGTTCGACGCCGCGCTCCTGGGGTCGCACCCCGACGCCCCGCCGTACCGGCCGCACCCCGACGACGTCAACGAGGCCTGCGCGGCCACGACCGCGCGGACGATCGGCGAGGTCCTCGGCCGCACGGAGTTCCCCGAGATCGACGAGGACAGCCGCCGGGTGCGGCAGCTGCGCCGCGCCCGCCCCGACCTGACGGCGCTCTCCGACGGCGAGCTGGTCGCGCACGCGCGCTCGTTCCTCGGTGAGCTGGACAACGCCTTCGCCAGGCACGACTACTCGTCGCTGGCCTCCACGGTCGGCCAGGCGATGCTCGCGCAGCTGTGCGCGTCGGTGGACCGTCCGGACATGCTGCTCGACCTCATCTCCGGGCTGGGCGACGTCGAGTCGGCCTCACCGAGCGCCGGCCTGTGGGACCTCTCCCGCCGCGTGCGCGCGTCCCAGGAGCTCACGGACCTGTTCGACCAGGGCCCCGCGGCCGTCGCGCAGGCTCTGGCGGGGGAGGGGGACACGGCGGGGTTCGGGGCCGCCTTCGCCGCGTTCCTCGACGAGTACGGGATGCGCGGCCCGAACGAGTGGGACATCCGGGCCCGCTCCTGGGACGCCGACCCGGTCCAGGCGCTGGCCCACGTGGACTCCCTGCGCCAGTCCCCGGACGAGGGGTCGCCGGAGGCGCGCGCCGCGCGGCTGAGCGCCCGCCGGCGGGAGGTGGCCGACGAGCTGCGCGGGCTGCTGGCCGGTGACGACGAGGCGCTCGGCACCCTCGACGTCGCGCTGCGGTCGGCGAAGGACACCATCCCCCTCCGCGAGCAGACCAAGGCCAACTCCGCGGTCGTCATCAACGAGGTGCGGCTCGCCGTGCGCGAGCTCGGCCGCCGCGGGGTCGCGGCGGGTCGGCTGACCGAGCCGGAGGACGTCACCATGCTGCTCGCCGCCGAGCTCGACGAGTACGTCGCCGACCCCGCGTCCTTCACGACGGTCATCCAGGACCGCCTGGAGGGCTACCGGTCCCTGTTCGAGCTCGAGCCGCCGTTCATCATCGCCGACGAGCTGCCCCCGCTGACGCAGTGGAAGCGCCGGTCCCGGCCGGCGGAGGCCACCGCGGAGGAGGGCGCCGTGCTCAGCGGCGTCGGGGGGAGCGCCGGCACGTTCACCGGACCTGCCCGGGTGGTGAAGGACCTGGCCGCGGCCGCGGCGCTGGAACCCGGCGAGGTCATGGTGGCGCCGCTGACCGACGCCGCGTGGACGCCCCTCTTCCTGGTGGCCGGGGCGGTCGTCGTCGACATGGGGGCGCTCAACAGCCACGCCGTCGTCGTCTCCCGTGAGGTCGGCCTGCCCTGCGTCCTCTCGGTCACGGGCGCCACCTCGCTGCTCACCGACGGCATGCTGCTCACCGTGGACGGCACCGCCGGCACCGTGCGCGTCGACGCCCTGCCGGCGGAGGTCACCCCGTGACCGGGTTGGCCACCGGGTCGCTCTCCCGGCACGCCCTGTACGTCGACGGCGCGTGGCGGTCGCCGTCGGGGGCGACGGCGATCGAGGTGCACGAGGCGGCGACCGAGCAGGTCATGGCCACGGTGCCGTCGGGCGACGCCTCGGACGTCGAGGCCGCGGTCGCCGCCGCGCGGGCGGCGTTCCCCGCCTGGTCCGCGACCCCGGTGCCGGAGCGGGCCCGGCTGCTGCGGCTGCTGGCCGACGGTCTGGACGCGCGGTCGGAGGAGCTGGCGCGGGTGATGGCCAGGGAGGTCGGGACGCCGATCGCCACGGCCGACCGGGTGCAGGTCGGCCTGGGGGTGGCCGTCTTCCGGTCGATGGCCGACGTGGTCGAGCAGCTGCCCGCCGAGGAGCGCATCGGCAGCTCGCTGGTCCTGCGCGTGGCCGCGGGCGTGGTCGGCGCCATCACGCCGTGGAACTACCCGCTCTACCAGCTGGCGGCCAAGGTGGGACCGGCGCTCGCTGCCGGGTGCACGACCGTGGTCAAGCCGAGCAGCGTCGCACCGCTGGCCGCATACGTCGTCGCCGACCTGGTGGAGGAGATCGGGCTGCCGCCTGGAGTGCTGAACGTCGTCACCGGCCGTGGTGCCGAGGCCGGCGAGGTGCTGGTCCAGCACCCCGAGGTCGACCTGGTCAGCCTCACCGGCTCGACGGAGGCCGGCGCCCGCGTCGCCGCGCTGGCCGCGACGGGGGTCAAGCGCACCACGCTGGAGCTCGGCGGGAAGTCCGCGTTCATCATCTGCCCGGGCGCCGACCTCGACGCCGCCGTCGGGGCCGCGGTCCGGACGGCGTTCGTCAACAACGGCCAGACGTGCTCGGCGACGAGCCGGCTCGTCGTCCCGCGGGCCCTCCTGGCGGAGGTCGAGGACCGGCTGGCCGCAGCGGTGGGGGCCATGACCGTCGGCGACCCGCTCGACCCGGCCACCCAGATCGGCCCGGTGGCCTCCGGGGCGCAGTACCGCTCCATCCAGGGCTACCTCGACATCGCTGCCGACGAGGGGACCGTCCTGGTGGGCGGCCCCGGAGGGGTGGCGGACCGCGACCGCGGCTGGTTCGTCCGCCCGACCGTCGTCAGCCGGCTGGACAACTCCTCGCGGATCGCGCAGGAGGAGATCTTCGGGCCGGTGCTGGCCGTCGTCCCGGTCGACGACGTGGACGCGGCGGTGGACGCGGCCAACGACTCCGACTACGGGCTCTCCGGGGCGGTCTGGGCCGGGGACGTCGAGAGCGCCGTCGCCGTCGCGCGGCGGCTGCGCACCGGGCAGGTCTCGATCAACGGCGGCCGGTTCAACGTGCTCGCGCCCTTCGGGGGTTTCAAGAAGTCGGGCGTCGGCCGCGAGCTGGGCCCGCACGGGCTGGCGGAGTACGTCGAGCTGGTCTCGCTGCAGCTGCCGGCCGACGCACCCGGGACCACGACCGTCCCGACGGCACCGTGACCGCCGTCGGCCTGTGCCTGCCGCAGCTGGGCGGCCACGTCACCCGGGACGCCCTCCGCGCGTTCGTCGAGAGCGCCGAGGAGCTCGGCTTCGGCGGCCTGTGGGCGCAGGAGCACATGTTCTACCCGCACGAGCCGGTGTCCGGCTACGCGGCCCGTCCGGGGCTGGCCGTGCCGGAGGCCTACCGCACCACGCTCTCGACGCTGGAGACCCTCAGCGCGGCGGCCGCCTGGTCCACCGCGCCGGAGATCGGCACCAGTGTCCTGGTCGCCGGGTACCACCGGCCGGTGCAGCTCGCGCAGCGGCTGGCCACGCTCGACGTGATCTCGGGCGGTCGCCTGGTGGTGGGGTTCAGCGTCGGCTGGTCCGACGACGAGCACCGGCAGGCCGAGGTCGACCCCCGCACCCGCGGCCGCCGGCTGGACGAGATGCTCGACGCCCTCGAGGCCTGCTGGGGCCCGGACCCGGTGCGCTTCGACGGCGAGTTCTTCTCCATCCCCACCGCGGACGTGCGCCCCAAGCCGCTGCAGCGCCCCCGGCCGCGGCTGCTGTCGGGCATGCGGTCGGAGGCAGGCCTCCGGCGCACCGCGGAACGGTTCGACATCTGGAACCCCGCATCCGGCGCGCTCGAGGACATCCTGGCCACGGCGGCGCAGCTGCGGGAGCGCCGGCCGGCCGACCGCCCCCCGCTGGAGGTCTACTGGCGGGTCTACACCGTGCCGCCGGTGCCCGTCCGCGGCCTGAAGGCGCTGTCGGTGGACGAGCTCGCCGCCGACGTGGCCAGAGCGCACGAGGCCGGCATCGCGCAGGTCATCGTCGACGCCAACTTCGACGCCACGGTGTCCTCGCCGGAGGCCTGGGCGGACGTGCCCAAGCGCCTGGCACCGCTGCTGGCCGCGGCCCGGTGAGCGCGGCGCCGGGTCCGCTCGAGCGGGAAGCCGCGCTCGACGTCCTCGCGCGGTTCGCCCACGGGATCGACACCCGCGACTGGGAGCTCTACCGCTCCGTCTTCACCGACGAGGTGGACGTCGACTACACCTCCTACCGGCCCGGCTCGCGGGACCGGATGCCCGCCGACGAGTGGGTCGACCGGGCCCGCCGGCTGTTCCCCGGGCTGGACGCGACCCAGCACCTGCTCGCCAACGCGTGGGTGCAGTCCGACGGCCGGGGGATGCGGGTGCGCACCTCGATGCGGGCCGACCACTTCCTCGACGGGGAGCGCTTCACCCTCGGGGGTTCCTACCTGCACCTCCTGACCGACGGCGGGGGCGGCTGGCGGATCAGCGCGGTGACGCTCACCGTCACCTGGACCGAGGGGGACCGGCAGCTGCTGGCAGTGGCCGCCCGGCGCGCGGGAGGCAGCTGATCCGTCGCGCGAGGTCAGGTGCCGGGTGGTCGGGTGCCCCCGTCCACGGTGAGCACCTGCCCGTTGACGTAGCCGGCCCCGGGTCCGGCGAGGAAGCGCACCACCTCGGCGATCTCCTCCGGCTGCGCGGGGCGGCCCGCGGCGATCCCGGCCAGCAGGGCGGCGTGGCGCTCCGGGGGGATGCGGCCGGCCACGAGCTCGGTGCCCTCCGTGTAGCCCGGGGCGACCACGTTGGCGGTGATCCCCTCCGGCCCGAGGACGGCGGCGAGGTTCAGCACCCAGCCGTCGAGCGCCGCCTTCGCCGCGACGTAGGACGGGGTGGATCCGCCCGTCGTGGCCGCGCGCGAGCCGACGAGGACGACCCGGCCGCCGGGGCGGGCGAGCAGGGGCGTCAACGCCGTGGTGAGCAGGACCGCCGACAGCACGTTCGCACGCCAGGCCGCGAGCCAGGCCTCGGCGACGTCGTCCAGCGGCGCGTCCGCGGTCGGGCGGCGCGCGGGGGCGCCGGCGTTGTTCACGACGACGTCGACCACGTCGGCCGAGGACCGGAGCGTGGCGACCCAGGCACCCACGTCGGCAGGGTCACCGACGTCGCAGCGGGCCGCGGTCACCGTGCCCCATCCGGGCCGGCCGGTCAGTTCGGCGGCGGTCGCCTCGAGCACGTCGCCCCGGCGGCCCAGCAGCACGACATCGAAGCCGTCGCCCGCGAGGGCGCCGGCGCAGGCGCGGCCGATGCCCGTGCCGCCGCCCGAGACGACGGCGAGACGCCGGCGATCGGCAGCGGCACCAGTCACGCCGTTACTGTAGTGCCAGGCCAGAAAGTGGGCATCAGACGCCGGTGATGCGCTCCGCCAGACGTACGGTCTCCTCGAGGAAGCCGCGGCGCCCGAGGCCGGTCAGCGACTCGTCCTCGGTGAGCCAGGACGTGGCGGCGGTCTCCATCAGCGAGAGCAGCGCGGTGGCCACCACGGCGGCCTCCGCCGCCGAGATCTTGGTGCGGGCGGCCTTGGCCGCCCGGGTCAGCACGGTGATCAGTTCACCGCGCACCTCGCGGCGCAGCTGCTCGACGGCCAGGCTGACGCCGGAGGACTTGACGTACCAGACCGTCGCCGCGGCCCGCCGCTCGTCCGTCCACTCGAGCAGGCGCACCGGGATCACCCCGATCGAGGCATGCCGCGCGGCGACGTCCTGCTGCGCCCGGCGCACCTCGGCGACCATCTCCTCGCCGACCAGGCGGAGCCCCTCGAGCAGGATGTCGTCCTTGGAGGCGAAGTGGTAGTAGACGGCTGCGGACGTCATCCCGGCTGCGTCGGCGATCTCGGCTACCGTTATGGCGTCCGCCCGGGGAGACGCGAAAAGTTCCATCGCGGAGCGCACGACGGTGTTCCGGCGGGACGGCCGGTGTGCCGGTCGTTTGTTCGAGGCGGTCACGGTAGGAGACTAGATGGTGACCGCAACGCCGCGGTGTTCCGGCGTGCATACCTGAGGGGGACCCGTGCTCGACTCCGTGGAGTCGGTTGAGATGGCCGACGGACTGCCGGCCAAGCTGCCTGCGCACCGGCCGTCCCGGCGGCGGGAGATCATCGACGCGGCCATCAAGGTGTTCGCCCGCACCGGGTTCGCGGAGACCAGCGTGCAGGACGTCGCCGACGAGGCAGGCGTGGTTCCCACCGCCGTCTACTACCACTTCGCCGGCAAGGACGAGCTGTTCGACGTCGCGCTCCAGTCGGTCATCACCGAGCTCGACGAGGTGGTCGAGCGAGCCCGTCCCGACGGGGACCAGGCGGCGGTGGCGCTGCCCCAGATCATCGCCGCCGTGTGGAACTGGATCGAGAGCAGGCCCGACCACGCCCGGATCCTCTACAGCCACCTCCCGGGTGCGACGAAGCAGGCCCGGCTGCTGCGTGTGCAGTTCGAGGAGCAGCACATCGAGCGGGCGTTCGCCTACACGCGGCAGACGGCCGGGCGGTCCCGCCTGCGGTCCGCGACCGCGAGACAGGCCGCGACCAGGCTCGCGGTGCGCACCCTGATCAGCACCCTGATCGCCATCCAGCCGATGCGCCTCGACGGGGGACCGCTGAGCCGGCGCTCACCGCGGGGCCTGCGGGAGGCCCTCGACGAGGTCACCCTGCGGATGCTCGACGTCGACTAGCGGCACGTCGAGCCCGGCCGCGCTGTGTAGCGCGGCGACCTTCCCGAGGTCGGCACCTCGCGGACGGCGTGCCGCACCAGCGACGGCCACCGACGAACTCGCCACGCTGCTCCACCCGCTGGCGGCCGCCGTCG
>DASQTE010000109.1:0-3854 GCA_035642035.1 Blastococcus sp. | reverse complement strand
CCCGCCGATCTTGCGGAGCCCTTGGGGTCCGTAAGCGGTAACCCTGCGGCTCCCCCGTCATGGTCGGAGCTGTCGCCGGGTGGACCGTCACCCGACCTGCAGCAGAGGGGCTCTTCCGTGCAGATCCGCAGTGCAGCTCCGGCCCGCCGCCGTACCGCGGCGAAGGTCGTCGCGTCCCTGGGCGTCGTCGGTGCCACGGTGGCGATCGCCGGCATGGGCACCTTCGGTTCCTTCACCGACACCACCTCGCCGGCGGAGGCGAACGTCGGGACCGGCACGCTCTCGATCAACCTGTCGCCGGCGGCCATGTACGCCACCGTGCCGGTGAGCACCGGCGGCTTCCTACCGGGCGACACCAGCGCGACGCCCTTCGACCTCCGGAACGACGGCGACGTCGCCTGGGAGTCGCTGACCCTCACGTCCTGGGCCACGCGGTCGAGCCTGCTCGACAGCGACCCGGTGCACGGCCTGCAGCTGACCGTCGAGTCCTGCCCCACCGCTTGGACCGTCTCCGGCAGCGGCTACGCCTGCGCCGGCGCCGTCCAGGAGTTCTACTCCGGGCCGGTCGTGATGGACCGGCCGCTCGCCGGGGCCGCCAGCCTCGAGCCGGGTCGAGTCGACCACCTGATGGCCAGGATCGACCTCCCGACGACGGCCGCGGAGGCGCACGAGGACGAGTCGAGCCAGCTGGCGTTCCGCTTCACTGCCGTGCAGCGCGACGGCGTCGCGCGCTGACTCCCTCGTGCCGCGGGGCATCTCCCCGATCCGGGGACAAGGCCCTGATCAGGGCCACGGACGGGGGTTCTCCGTCCGATTACGGACCGAGATGGGACTGGAACACCCCGTACCGACCCGCGATCCGGTCATCCGCCCAGGGTGAGGACTTTGGTCCCAAATCGCAAGAAGCCTCTGGCGGTCTCTACCACACGCATGACATAAGAACGTCGTCACCTCGCCGGTGATGCCACGCCACACGGAGGACCCGTTGACCGCCACGATGCCTGCCCCCAGTCCCCACCTGAGCCGCTCTGTCCTCGTGGTCGACGACCACGTGACGTTCGCCGAACTGCTCACCGGAGCACTGGTGGCCTCGGGCATGCGGTCGGTCGGTGTGGCGTCGTCGGCCGCCGAGGCCGTCACCATCGCCGGCCGCGAACAGCCCGACGTGGTGGTGATGGACATCGAGATGCCGCGCCATGACGGGCTGGCCGCCACCCGGCAGATCCGGGAGGTCGCACCGCATGCCGTGATCGCCGTCGTGACGGCTCACCGCAACCCCGACTGGGTGGTCCGTGCGGCGCACGCCGGAGCATCGGCCTTCATCCCGAAGGACGGCTCGCTCGCCGAGATGATCGACATCCTCGGGCGGGTGCAGCCAGGGCAGATGCTCGTCGCGCCCTCCACGTTCGCTTCCGGCGGAGGCGTTGCCACGGAGCGCACCGCGCCGCCGATCCAGCTCACCCGGCGCGAGCAGGAGGTGCTCGACTGCCTGGGGCGCGGCATGCAGGTCAAGGCCATCGCCCGCGTCCTCGGCATCACCCTGGAGACCTGCCGGGGGTACGTGAAGGCCCTGCACGCCAAGCTCGGCGTCCGGTCGCAGCTCGAGGCCGTCGTCAAGGCACAGGAGTGCGGGCTGCTGAGCTCGAGTGGCCAGTGAGCCCGTCCCCGGCACCGCCCGACCTAGCTGGAGGCGGTTGATCCACCCCAAGCGTCCGCTGGCCATCTTCGTCCTCTCGGCCCTGCTCGTGTCCGCGGCCGTGGCGACCGCGACGGTGCTGATCAGCGGGAACATCGCCAGGTCCACCGCCGTCGCGGAGGCCGAACGGGTCGCCATCCGTCTGGCCGACCTGCTGGTCACCCCCCTGCTGCGCGACGCGCTCGCCGGCGACGCGGGCAGCTGGGCGGAGCTGGACCGGGACCTGGGCCACCGGATGAGCGACGGGTCGATCGTCTCGGTCGTCGTGTGGACGGCGACCGGTCAGGTGCTGTGGTCCACGATCGACGAGCTCGAAGGGCAGCAGTTCCCCGTGAGCGAGGAGCTCGAGACAGCCCTCGCCGGAGAGACCGTGGCCGCCCTCGACGAGGACCCCGAGGCGCTCTACGACTTCGCCTCGGGGCCCGTGCTCGAGGTCTACGTGCCGATCGACATCGACGGCACCCCCTACGTGGTCGAGACCTACCTCCCCGCCGACACGATCGACGAGCAGGCGTCGCTGCTGCGGGGCGAGATCGTGCCCCTGGCGGTCGGCGCTCTGGTGGTGCTGCAGCTGGTGCAACTGCCGATCGCCGCGTCGATGTCGCGGCGGGCACGCCAGCACGAGGCCGAGCGGCTCTCGCTCATGGCGAGAGCCCTCACCGCGTCCGACCGCGAGCGGCGGGCGATCGCCGGAGACGTGCACGACGGCCCGGTCCAGGACCTGGCGGGCGTGAGCTACGCCCTGGCGGCCCTCCGTCCCGCGATCCCGGAGGACCGCCGTCCCGTCGTCGACCGGCTGACGACGACGGTGCAGCACGCCGTCGCGTCGCTGCGCCGGCTGATGGTCGACATCTACCCGCCCGATCTGAGCGGGACGAGCCTCGGTCCTGCCCTCGACGACCTGAGTGTCCGGCTCCGCGAGGCCGGGACCGAGGTGTCCGTCACGGCCGACCAGCTCCCCGGGCTGCATCCGGAGTACGCCGCCGTGCTGTACCGCACGGCCAAGGAGGCCATGGCGAACGTGAGCCGCCATGCTGGAGCGCAGCACGTCTGGGTGGACGTGAGCTGCGTGAAGCACGGTGATGACGACGCGGTCCTGCTCACGGTGGCCGACGACGGGGTCGGCTTCGAGGCTCCGCCCGCCGCCGACGGCACCGGCGACGGTCACCTGGGCCTGCGGTTGGTGCGGGAACGCATCGAGGACCTGGACGGCGAGGTGCGCATCGAGTCCCGCGCGGACGGCGGCACCGTGCTGACCGCCGTCGTCCCTCTCCGCGCGGAGTAGCTACGCGCGGAACGCGTCGCCTCCCATCCTTCCCCGACCAAGCCACTGCACCGCGCTCGCTTCCCTCCCCCGCTTTGGGGGTGCCGGTCGCCCCCCTTCGGAGGTCGCCTCTTCCCGCCCGGCCGAGCAGGCTTCGCGGTGACAGTTCCGGCTGCCCGGCGCGGCAGCGGAGGCACCGTCCGACATGGGGGATCCCCGATGGCTCGCAGCGGCCCGACCGAGGGGCACGTCCGGCCACCTGGCCAGTCCGGCTCCGCCAACCCCGAGGGTCAGCGGCCGACGCCCTACCGGCGCGCCCAGCAGCCGGCCGCCGATGGACGGCCGGGTCCCGTGCCCGAGCAGCGTCCCCGGGCCGTGCGGCGCTCCTCGGCGTCCCGCCCGCGGCGGGGCGCCGTCCGCCCCGACCGTGTCTTCCCGGTCATCGGCACCGGCGCCACGACCCTAGGGCTCGCTGCCGCCCTGGGCGTCCTCGGCAGCTTCAGCACCGGCGCGGTCCTGTTCGACGGAGGGTTCGCGGAACTCGCGTACGGCGACACGTCGGCCGCCTACGACGACGCCGTCGAGGAGATGCGCGGCGGCCCGCTGGAGATCCCGTCGATCGGCGTCGTCTTCCCGGGGCTGGACGTCGCGTCCACCTCGTCGGCCACCGCGCTGCGGTCGACGAAGGATCCAACGGATTCGGACACCACGGCCGCAGATTCGACCGCAGCCGCACCGACTGCCGCAGAGGTGCGGGACCTCGTGCCCGCCGCCCTCGGAGCGCCGCCGGCGCCGCTCCCGCCAGGGACGCCCACAGCCGACCCGACGGTCGGTCCGACCGCCGATCCCACCGCCGATCCCACCGCCGATCCCACCGCCGATCCCACCGCCCCC
>DASQTE010000108.1:0-12506 GCA_035642035.1 Blastococcus sp. | reverse complement strand
GCCCGTCGTGCACCGGTACGTGCCCGCCGGAACGATCGCGACCGCGCCGCGCCGGGCGGAGGCGTCGATCAGCCGCTGGAGGGCCCGGGTGTCGTCGGCGGTGCCGTTCCCCCTCGCCCCGTACTCGCGGGCGTCGAGGATCTCGTCATCGTCGCTGCGCGTCACCAGGCGGGTGGGGCCTGACGACGGCCCGGACTGGCCCCGGGCGATCAGCGGCGAGGCCAGGCCGGCGCCGCCCAGGAGCAGCAGGCTGCGGCGGCTCAGCTGGCCGGCGGTCGGCCCGCTCGGCGTGCCCCCGGTCGCGACGGCAGCGGGGCGACGGAAGTGCTGGAACATGGGTGCTCTCGTCTCGGAAGGACCCTCCGGCTTCCGCCGGTGGTGGTGGGAGAGGGGGGTACTACCTGCTGGTCGCCGTACGGACGGCGGTGTTGAAGGCCTGCCTCTGCACAGCGGCCACGGTGCGGATGAGGATCACGAGGTCGCGCCAGAGCGACCAGTGCTCGATGTAGGAGTTGTCGAACCGGGCCCGCTCCTCGATGGAGGTGTCGCCGCGCAGGCCGTGGACCTGGGCCCAGCCGGTGAGGCCGACGGCCAGCCGGTGGCGGTCGCGGTAGCCGTACACCGAGTCGGCGAACTGCGCGGCGTAGGTGCGCTCCTCCGGCCGGGGGCCGACGAGCGACATGTCGCCGCGCAGGATGTTCCACAGCTGCGGCAGCTCGTCCAGGCTGGTCCGGCGCAGCAGGTTGCCGGTGCGGGTCTGCCGCCGCTCGACGTCGATCTGCCGGGCGTGCATCGTGCTCCGTGTCGAACCGGTCGAGCCGAGCCGATCGGGCGACTCCTCCGGCGCGGGCATCCGCAGGGTGCGGAACTTGAGGATGGCGATCTCCGCGCCGCCGTGGCCGGTGCGCGGCTGCCGGAACAGGATCGGGCCGGGGCTGCTGAGCCGCACGGCACCGGCGACGGCGAGCAGGACCGGGGACAGCAGGGTCAGGGCCGTCCCGGAGACCACGACGTCGATGAGTCGCTTGACCCGCCAGACGCCGCGGCGCAGCGCTGCCCGGCGGACCCGGTGCAGCGGGATGCCCCACAGGTCCTCGACGTCCGGGCCGCTCGGGGTCATCCCGACGTCGAAGAAGCGCGGGACGATGTAGACCTCGATGTCGCGCAGCGCGGCGCTGCGCACGAGGTCGACCAGCTCGGCCTCGCGGGTCGGGCCGTAGGCGACGACGACCTTGCGCACGTCGTAGGCGTCGAGGACGAGGTCGAGGTCCTCCGTGCGGCCGAGCGGCTCGCGCTCGTCGAGCGGGCTGCCGCTCGTGAGGAAGCCGACGCCGCGCATCCCGAACTCGGGGTGCTCCTGCATCGTGGCCAGGAGGTCCATGCCCAGCCGGCCGCCGCCGACGACCAGGGTGGCCTCCTCGACCACCCGGCGCCGCCGCGCACCCCGGACGACCGCGTAGCCGAGGCCGCGGCCGACCACGAAGCACGGCACGGCCCACAGGGCCTGCGCCGCCACCGACAGCTCGCCGCCGGCCAGGGGGGTGAACGGCGCCACCAGCAGCAGGGCCAGGCCCAGACGGGGGAGGTGGCGGGGCGCCTCCTCCAGGGCGCTGAGGGAGATCCGCGGGCGGTACGCCCCGGTCGCGGCCAGCACCAGGACGGCGGCGGCGACGAGCGCGGCGGCGGCGTAGTCGATGCCGCCCAGCCAGACCGTGGGCAGGGCCAGCGCGACGACGTCGAGGAGCACCAGCATGGCGGCGATCGACGCGCGGTGGTCGCGCGGCTCGCGCTCGGGCAGGTGCAGGTCGGTCGCGGGGAGGTGGGAAGGCTGCGCCGGAGTGCGCGTCGCCGGACCCCGGCTCTGCCGGCCCTCCGGCTTGAACACCTCGATCATCGTGGCTCCCGCTCTCCGTCGTCGGACCCACAGAGTGCGGGCCGACCAGGACCGGAAGGCACTCCCGGCCGTGGGCCCCGCACCCCCCCAATGCAGGGGGAACGCCGGTTCCCGGAAGGGGCGGGCTGGGGAGCCGGCCCGGTAGCATCCGCCCGGTGACGGAGGCCCCGAACTTCCTGGTCATCGGGGCGGCGCGCTGCGGGACGACCGCGCTGACCTCGTTCCTCGGCGAGCACCCGGACGTCTTCGTCGCCACCCCCAAGGAGCCGCACTTCCTGGCCTTCCCCGACGGTGCCCCGCGGTTCGTCGGCCTGGGCGACGACGACCTGATCAACCGCATCGCCGTGCGCGACGAGCAGACGTGGCGAGACCTGTTCCGGGGCCGCTCGGAGCGGCGGCGCGGCGAGGGGTCGGTGACGACGCTGGCGTACCCCGGCGCGTCGATCCCGGCGATCGAGCGGTTCTGCGCACCGGACTGCCGGCTGGTGGTCATGCTGCGGGACCCGGTCGACCGGGCGTTCTCCAGCTGGTCGTACCTGCGCTCCCGGGGCTACGACGCCGGGTCCTTCGAGGAGTGCCTCGCCGCCGAGGAGGAACGCACCCGGGCGGGCTGGAGCCACATGTGGCAGCTGGCCCGGTTGAGCCGGTACGCCGAGCAGCTCAGGCCCTTCGCCGCCACCTTCGGCGACCGGCTGCTGGTCGTGATCCAGGAGGAGTTCACCGCCGACCCGCCCGGTCAGCTCCGGCGGGTGCTGGAGGTCCTCGAGGTCGACCCGGACGTCGACATCGACCCCTCGCGCCGGGTGAACGCCTCGGGGCTCCCGCGCAGCCGGGCGGTGACCTCCGCGTTGAACACCCTGCGCCGCTCGCCGACCCTGCGCCGACTGGTCACCGCGGCGGTGCCGCAGCGGCAGCGGGAGCGCGTCCGCTCGGCGAACCTCGACCGGACGACGGTCGACCCGGACACGCGCGACCGACTGGCCGCACTGCTCGCCGACGACGTCCGGGACCTGCAGGACCTGATCGGCCGGCAGCTGACGGTCTGGCCGACGGCCGCGCACGCGGAAGGGCAGGCATGAGCGAGCGGATCACGGTGCTCCAGCTGACCGGCATCACGGTCGGCGGGTCGGCGGAGCACCTGCTGCAGCTGGCCACCCTCCTCCCGCCGGACCGGTTCCAGACCACCATCGCGCTCTCCGGCGGCGGTCCGCTGGACGCGGAGATCCGGGCCAGCGGGCTCCCGGTGCTGGACTACGCCCCGTCGCACGGGGAGGGCCACTTCAAGCAGGCGACGCCGGACGGGCCGGTGGAGCTGCTCCGCCAGTTCCTGCGGATCCGCGCCGACATCCGCCGGCACCGCTACGACGTCGTCCACACCCACACGTCGGTGGCGGGGGCGATGGGCCGGGTGGCGGCGTGGTCGGCGGGCACGCCGGTGCGGCTGCACATGCTGCACGCCTACGCCGGCCACGACGGCGTACCCCAGCCGAAGCGCTCGCTGTACCGCCTGGTCGAGCGGGCGCTCGGGCTGTTCACCACCCACTACGTCGCCGGCTCACGGTTCATCCGCGACGTCGGTGTCCGGCACCGGTTGTTCCGGCCCGAGGACGTCACGGTCATCCCCTACTCCAGCCGGATGACGGCCGGGGACGCCACCGCGGCCGACCGCGAACGCCTGCGGCAGCAGCTCCGGCTGCCGCCCGACGCCCTGCTGATCGCGGTGGTCGGCCGGATCGAGGACCAGAAGGGCGTCGACCTGCTGGTCCGCGCCGTCCCCGCCGTGGTCGCCCGGGTGCCGCGGGCGCACGTCGTCGTCGTCGGTGACGGCACCCGGCGGGCCGCGGCGGAGGCGCTGACCGGCGAGCTCGGCGTGACCGGCCACGTGCACTTCACCGGCTGGCGGCACGATCTCGCCGACGTCATGCGGGCCGTCGACGTCCTGGCCCTGCCCTCGCGCTGGGAGGCGTTCGGCATCGTCAACCTGGAGGCGATGGCCGCGGCGAAGCCGGTGGTCGGCTTCGCCGTCGAGGGGATCCCGGAGGTCGTCGTCCACGGCGAGACCGGGCTGCTGTCACCGGCGGGCGCCGTCGACGACCTCGCGCGGGACCTCGTGCGGGTGCTGACCGAGCCCGGGCTCGCCGCCCGGCTGGGCGCTGCGGGGCGCCGCCGCTTCGAGGAGCAGTACGTGCCGGAGCAGATGATGCAGGCGCACGCCGACCTCTACGAGGAACTGCTCGCCCGCCGGCGCACCCGGATCAGCCGGCGTCGAGCACGCCGCGGACGAGCCGGCTGAAGGTCCGCCCGAGGTCCTCCACGCGGTAGTGCGCCCGGATCAGCGCGGCGCCCGCGGCTCCCATCGCCGCCCGGTCGGCGGGTGGGAGCGCGGCCAGTTCGGCGATCCGCTGCCGGACCGAAGCCGGGTCCCCGGTGCGGGCCAGCAGCCCGTCCCGGGGCTCCTCGAAGACCGGCGGCCGGCCCGAGCAGTCGGTGAACACGGTCGGGCAACCGGCGGCCATGGCCTCCATGACCGCCAGCGGCAGCGCGGGCCCCTCCCAGCGGGCGGTGTGCACGTAGCCGTCGGCCGCGGCCAGGAGCCGGGCGACGTCGTCCCGCCAGCCGAGGAAGGTCACGGTGCGGTCCAGGCCGAGGTCGCGCACCTGCCGGCGCAGGGATCCCGCGTAGTCGGCGGTCCGCCGTGCGGCGACCGAGTCGCCGGCCGAGCCCACGAGGGCGAGGTGCACCGGCGCGTCCAGGCCGTCGAGCGCCGCCAGCAGGACGTCCTGCCCCTTCTGCGGATCCAGCCGGCCCACGTTGAGCAGCAGGAGATCGCGCTCACCGGCGCCCATCTCCGCCCGCAGCCGGGCCCGTTCGTCCCCGGTCAGCTCGACCGGCGGCGTGACCGAGATCCCGTTGGGGAGGACGACGGTGCGCTCGGGGGGCACGCCGAAGGCGGTCATCTCGTCGCGCACGACGGCGGAGGTGCAGACGGCCAGCGTCGTCGAGCGGGCGACGACCGCCCGGTAGCTGCGCCGCTTCAGCGCAGCCAGCGGTCGGGGCCCCCAGAAGTGGTGCTGGTTCTGCACCATCAGCACACCGGGCACGCCGGCGCGGGCAGCGGCGAGCAGCGCCGGGGCACGATCGCGCTGGTTGACCCCGATGACGCAGCGCCCGCCGTCGCGGCCCACCCGGTCGGCCAGCCCGCGGACCAGGCGCGGATCCCAGGGTCGCTCGAGCCGCGGCTCCAGGACGGTCCGGACGCCGAGGGCGGCGACGTCGGGCAGGATGCTCGGGCCCTGCCGGGGGACGGCGCCGTGCACCAGGGTCAGCTCGAAGCCGTCGGCGCGCAGCGCCCGCGCGAACTCCAGCGCCATCTTCGCCGCGCCGGTGCGGTCGGGCAGCCGCAACGTCATGAACAGGCGACCCGCGGAAGCCGTCATCCGGGGCGGCCGGCCCGCCGCCGCGGCGCCCGCCACGCGGCCACGTCCAGCCCGGTGAGCTGCTCGAGCAGGTCGAGGTCCGAGCCGAAGGCCTGCACCAGCTCCCGACGGGTCTCGGGCCGGTAGCTCGTCCGCACGATGTTGCGGGCGACGATCTGCCGACGCAGCCGCCGGCGCAGCGACGTCGGGACGACGGGGGAGAGCAGCTTCTTCAGCGGGTGATGGGTGCTGACCACCCGCCCCAGGAACCGGCTGCGAGGCTCGCCCGAGCGGTGCGGGTCAGGGGCGACGGTGCGGGGGACGGGCGGCACCCCGAGGTGCGCGTACACCCGCTCGAGGACGGCGTCGGGGTCGGCGGTCATGTCCTCGTGCCGCAGCACGAGCAGCTGCTCGCGGGGGAACACCTCCAGCACGTGCCGCAGCTGCTCGCCGTAGCGGCTCATCGGGGTGTAGTGCCAGATGTGGTGCCAGCCCTCGGCGATCCGGCGCGGTTCGTCCGCCAGCGCCTCCTCGAAGGTCGCGCAGGGCTCCCAGCCGCGGGTGCGCATGAAGCCGTACGCGGAGAAGGCCCGGTCCACCGGGTCGCGCAGCATGCAGACCAGGCGGGCGTCGGGAACCATCTCCCGTACCCGGTTCACGGCGTCGGGGTAGTACATGGTCGACACCGACGCCTCACCGCGGACCTGGTCCGGTCGGGCCTCGCGGTACAGCCGCAGGTAGGCGTCCCGGTCGGGGACCGCGAGCCGGTTGATGGTCTGCCGGTCGCCGGGTCCGGTGAAGGCCGGCGTCGTCCCGGCCAGCGCGAAGTAGTGCGGCTCCTTCGGCTCGGTGAGGAAGAGCCCGGGGTGCTCGGCCAGGTACTGGTACAGCGCCGTCGTCCCCGACCGTGCCGCGCCGATGATGAGGAACTGCGGTCCGAGCATCACTTCCCTCTCCGCGCCGGGAGCGCGATGGTACGGATCCCGAGCGTCCGGTGTGCGGCCCACGCCAGGTGGAGGTTCCGCAGGCTCATGGCCACGGCGGCGGCCGCGGCCACCCCGGTGCCGTCCCAGGCCCAGCCCCACCAGATCGCCAGCCCGGCGAACGACAGCGAGGAGACCAGGGCGCTTGCCGCCACGATGCGCTGGCGCCCGGCATGGGAGAGCACCACCGAGCACGGTCCCGTCCAGGCGTTGACCAGGACGCCGGCGCACATGACGAGCGCCGGCGTCAGCGCGGCGTCGTAGCCCGCGCCGAACAGCGCGGGCAGCAGCACCTGGCCCGCCGCGGCGAGCACGACCACGGCCAGGAGCGTCACCGCGGTCGACCAGACCGCGAAGCGCCGCACCGGCTCCTCCAGCGCCGCCAGCCGGCCGGAGCGGGAGGCGGCGGCGATCCGCGGGGCCAGGGTGCGCATGCCGATGGCGGTCGGGACGGCGACCAGCACCGCGATCCGCACCGCGACGGAGAAGATCGCGACGTCCTCGACCGCCGCGACCACCGCCAGCAGCCAGACCCCGGCCTGCGGCACGGTTACCGAGGCCAGGGTGGCGAGGGTGAACGTGCTGCCCGAGCGCAGGAGCCGCCACGGCGAACCGCCGAGGTCCGGAGCGCCGAGACCGTCCAGCGGCCCTGCTGCGGTCGGCCCCTCCGGGACGGCCCGGCCCGCCGCGTGCCGCCCGTTGCCACCAGGGGCCACCACGCGGGTCAGGACGAGCAGGCAGGCCAGGTAGACCGCGGTCTCGACGGCGACCGTCCACTCCAGCGCGGTCCGCGCCGCCGGGACCGCGGCCGCGGCCGCCAGGACCAGGAGGACCACCACGAGGACCACCCGGCGGACGTGCTCGCCGAACACCAGGGCGAGCCCGAACCGGTCCCTCGCCCGGAGCACGTTGACCAGCACGGGGCCCAGCGCCGCCGCCGGGAGCCCCAGCGCCACGAGCAGCACGAGCGGCCGGTAGGCCTCGGGTGGCGTCCCGGCCGCGGCCGTCGCCGGCCCGATCGCCCACTGCCAGAGGGCAGCGGTGACCACGACGCCGACCGCCTGCGCCAGGAGCAGCTGCCCGAGCACGGTGCCGTGGGTCCGCCGCGGCTGCTGGGCGACGACGATGGTGGCCACCTGGGTGAGCCCGAACTGGGCGAGGACCGCCAGGAAGGTGAGCCAGCTCAGCGCCCAGGACAGCGCGCCGAACTCGTCGACGGCGAGCACCCGCGCCCCGACCACGGTGACGAGGAAGGCGCTGACGACGGCGGCCAGTTGACCGACCGCGACGAGGGCGGTGTCCCGGCGCAGGGCCTGGTCACGGCGGGCAGGGTGCTTCCCGGCGTCCCCGGCGCCCCGGGTGAGCGGCGCTGTCAACGAGCGGGCGCCTTCCGCTCCGTGCCGACGCCGTCCTCGCCGGCCGTCTGCGTCGGTGCGGGCTGGTTCTCCCCGCCCTCGCCCGCCCGCCGGACGAACATGTTGACCAGCCAGGTGAACGCGAGGATCGGCAGCCCCAGGGCCACCCACTTCGGCGCCGAGGTCGCCCACACACCGCCGGGGAAGATCCGGATCATGAAGACCAGGCTGAAGCCCCAGACCAGCGGGTCGCGGAGGAACCGGCGGAAGGCGAACTGACCGGCGCGGGCGACCAGACCGCTGAGCAGCCCGCCGAGGACGATGCCGGGAAAGCCGAAGTTGACGTACCAGTCGCCGACGGCGGTCGCCGGGAAGCCGTTGTTGCGGTCGATGTAGGTCTGGGCCAGCTGCACGGCGGGGGACACGAACGGCTCCTGCGGACCGACGAGCACCGACGGCACGGCGGCCACGGAGCCGTCGACGAAGTCGTCGCCACCGGTGAGGTCGAACCGGTCGGGCCAGTCGTCCAGGTAGAGCAGCAACGCGTCGTAGAACGTGTTGTTCGTGGCGACGGCGACCTGGCGGACGGCGCCCTGGCCCACGATCGTCGGGGCCAGGTCGCCCCACAGCACCGTGTCGCGGGCGGTCCGCAGCGTGAAGGCGAGCAGCAGCGCGAGCACCGGGACGAGGAGGAAGCGGCGGCGCCACCGCGGGTCGCGCAGCCAGTGCCCGTCCGGGCGGCGCGCGGCGCGGCGGCCGGTGGCGCCGAAGATCAGCGAACCGGCCAGCAGGGCCACGACGGAGAGGACCGGGACGTCGCGTGCGCCCCAGGTCCAGCTGAGGTAGCCGTTGACCGCGATGAGACCGAACATCAGGACCCGCTGCAGCGTGATCACGCGGGCCGAGAAGAAGGCGGCGACCCCGAGCAGCGCGGCCAGCATGGGGATGGCCCGGAGCGCCCGGCTGTCGCCGATGTCGCGGTCGACCTTCGAGGCCTGGAGCAGCCCGGCCGGCCCGCCGTAACGGACCCACAGGGCGGCGGTCGCGACGAAGGCCGCGGCGGTCAGGACGACGGCGAGGACGATCAGCGTCCGCGGGGCCATGGGACCGCGGAACTGCGGGAACAGCACCGACACGGGCCGTACCAACGGGGACAGCAGGCGGGCGCCGGCCCACAGCGCGAGCAGGAACCCCACGACGACCGCCTGGCCCAGCAGCAGGAGCGCCTCGGTGTCGCGCTGCTCGAACAGCTGGGTGGGGAACGGGGTGTCGAGCCCCGTCGCCAGCATCAGGGGCCGCCACAGCAGCTGCAGCGCCAGGTAGTAGAGGGTCAGTGCCATTGCGTCGAGCGGATGGTGGACGAGGCTGCGGTAGACCAGCCCCCAGACCACGAGGGAGGCGGCCACGGCCAGCAGGGGCACGATCACGATCGCGTCCCCACGTCCTTCGACGCGCCCACGGCAGCCTCCGACCGTCGCCGTCCCTCGACGGCGGTACGGACGGCGCAGACTAGCGCAACCGGACCCCGTCCCGGGCCAGCTCGGTCTTGCGCGTCACCGGGAAGCACGCCCTACCATCCCGCGGATGCATCCCGGGCCGAGGCTGATGATCGTCGGTGCACCCAAGAGCGGGTCCACCGCGCTGTTCCAGTACCTCGCCGACCATCCGGACGTCCGCAGCCACGTGCACCGGGAGATGCCCTTCTTCGGCCGGGAGGACGAGTTCGCGCGCGGCTGGGACCACGCGGTCGAGAAGTACTTCCCGCCGTCGGTGGGCGACGCGCCGCTGGTCGCCAAGCACACGATGGCGATGTACGACCCGGCGGCCGTCCGCCGCATCGTCGACACCACCCCCGCGCTCGTGGTCGCCGTCCTCCGCAACCCGGTCCCGCGGGCGTACTCGCACTTCCACTACGCGCGGCTGCGTGGATGGGAGGACGCGGCCACCTTCGAGGAGGGCCTCGCGCGGGAGGCGGGCCGGGCGGTCAGCTCGCCACCGCAGGCCCGGGACATGCAGTACGTCGGCAACGGGCGCTACGCGCCGCACGTGCGCATGCTGCTGGACACGGTGCCGCCCGAGCGGCTGCGCATCTACCTCTCGGAGGACCTGCGCCGCGGGGCGCCGGAGATCTGCGCCGAACTGTTCGACCTGGCCGGGCTGGCCGCGTACGAGCCCGACGTGACGAGAGGGCACAACGAGGGGCGGGTGCCCCGGTCGGCCCGCTTCGCCCGGATCTTCCTCGCGGTGCAACGCCCGGGCAGCCCGCTGCGTCGGCTCGCCGCACGGGTCCCGAGCCGGACGCTGTACCGCGTCCGCCACCTCGTCAACCGGTGGAACGAGAGCCCGGCGACCATCCCTCCGATGAACCCGGACACCGCCGCCCGGCTGCGCGACGGGTTCGCCGAGGGCAACGCAGCTCTGGCCGGGCTGCTCGGGCGGTCACTGACTGCATGGGAATCGTGACCTGAGGATGACCCGAAGTCCCGTGGTTCCCGGTAACTTGACCGCCGTGCTGGAGACCGCCGCTGACGAGAAGGTTCGCATGTCCACGGACCGAGCTGGCGGCGTCCATCGGGATGCCGCGTCGTACGACGCCGGGCCCGGCCTCCGCGACTACCTGGCCGCCCTCCGGCGCTACTGGTGGCTGGCGCTGCTGACCTTCCTGGTCGTGCTCGCGGCGTCCATCGCCTCGCTGTTCGTCATCGACCCCGTGTACCGGGCGCAGGCCGAGGTGCTGATCCGGACGGAGGACAGCCGGCAGCTCTTCCCGCGCACCAGCGGCACCTCGGCCGGCGCGCTGGTCCGCTCGCCGAGCGCGGAGACGATCTTCGTCGCGAGCGACGAGTTCCAGGAGCTCGCCGGCGACGAGGCGGGCGACGAGGCCGAGGTGGAGGTCCGGACGGCCACGGACACCAACCCGCTGGGGGAGTCCAGCGCGCTGGTCTTCGTCGCGGAGGCCGGTGACGCGGAGGTGGCCCGGGACGCCGCACAGATCTGGGCGGAGACCTACGTCGCCACCCGGCACGAGAGCGACGTCGCGGAGACCACGGCCCTGCGGGAGCTCCTGGTCGGGGACCGGGACGCGCTCCTGGCGCAGCAGCAGGAGATCCTCGCGCCGCTCGCCGCCCTGGACGACGCGATCGCCGCGGAGACCGACCCGGCCGACCTGCCACCCCTGATCAACCAGCGGGTGGGGCTGCAGCGCGAGCTCGCCCCCGTGCTGGATCCGGTGGAGGCCGACCTGCGCCGGGTGGAGGCGCAGATCTCCAGCCTGGACGTCGACCTGCGGGTGATGGAGGACCCCCGGGCACTCGCCTACGTCAGCAGTGCGGCCGAGCTGCCCGAGGGGCGGGCGAACGGGTCGCTGACGCAGAGCGTGCTCGTCGGCGTCGTCGCAGGGCTGGTCCTCGCCGGCGGTGCCGTCGCCGCGGCGCGGGCGCTGCGCCGTCCCTAGACGACGGGTCGCTCCGTCAGCGGTCGGCGCCGATGACGTCCGGGTGCTGGGAGAACCAGTCGATCGTGCGCTTCAGGCCGTCGTCGAGGGACACCTGGGGCTCCCAGCCCAGCGCCCGGCGGGCGAGGGCGATGTCGGGCTGACGCACCGTCGGGTCGTCCTCGGGACGGGGGATGAACTCGATCGGCGATCCGGAGCCGGTCAGCTCCTTGATGCGCCGGGCCAGGTCGACCACCGGGATCTCGTGCGGGTTGCCGATGTTCATCGGCCCCGTCTCCGACGACAGCAGGAAGCGGATCAGCCCCTCGACGAGGTCGCTGACGTAGCAGACGGAACGCGTCTGGCTGCCGTCCCCGGCGACGGTCAGGGGCTCGCCGGCCAGCGCCTGGCGGATGAACGTCGGGATGGCCCGACCGTCCCGCGGCCGCATGCGCGGGCCGTAGGTGTTGAAGATCCGCACGATCGCCGTGTCCACCCCGTGCGTACGCCGGTAGGCCGACGTCAGCGCCTCGGCGAAGCGCTTCGCCTCGTCGTACACGCCGCGGGGCCCCACCGGGTTCACGTTGCCCCAGTACGTCTCCGGCTGGGGGTGGACGAGCGGGTCCCCGTACGTCTCCGACGTCGAGGCGATCAGGTAGCGCGCGCCCTTCTCCTTCGCCAGGCCCAGGGTGTGCAGGGTCCCGATGGAGCCGACCTTCATCGTGTGGATGGGCAGCTCGGCGTAATCGATCGGCGAGGCGGGCGAGGCGAAGTGCAGGACGTAGTCCACCGACTCGGGTACGTGGACGTAGTCGGTGACGTCGGCGCGCACCAGCCGGAAGCCCGGCCGCTCGAGCAGGTGCGCCACGTTGGCCGGCGTCCCGGTCAGGAAGTTGTCGAGGCACAGCACCTCGATGTCGCGGTCGAGCAGCGCTTCGCACAGGTGCGAGCCGAGGAAGCCGGCTCCGCCGGTGACGACAGCACGAGTCATGAGTTGTCCTTTCCTTTTCTCGGAAGGCCCTGTCACGGCGCAACGTAACCCGGCGGGTCACCTCACGGCAGCCCCACTGGGAGACGCGCCCCGAGGCCGACCGGTCACTCGACCAGCGACAGGGAGCCGACCGGTGAGGTGGCCTCCGGGTTGATCTGCTCCTCCGGCTCCAGGGGGAGCGCGCCGGTCTCGACGACCTCGACGTCCGGCAGCTTGACCCGCGAGCGCGGGTCGAGGGCGTCGGCGAGCAGGATCAGGTCGCCGATCGTCTTCCGCTCCTGCCACTGGAAGCCCGGCCTGAGGTTGAAGTAGGACTCCGGGTCCAGGGCCATGATCCCGAGGATCACCTCGGCGACGATCCGCCCCCCGACCGGGCCGAGCTTCTTGCCCTTGTTGACCAGCTCGGCCTCCTTGAGCACGTAGTACCAGAGCGG
>DASQTE010000107.1:0-7783 GCA_035642035.1 Blastococcus sp. | reverse complement strand
CCGCCGCTCGGCGGCGACGAACCCGACGGCGCCCAGCGCGGAGACGACCAGGCAGCCGAGCGTCGCGGCCGAGACCCAGCCCCAGTCGGATCCCTCGCTGAGCGCGAGCACCAGCGGCACGAGGACCACCGCGATCAGCACCGTGCCGGCCAGGTCGACCGACCGCGGCCGGTTCGGGTCGCGGGACTCCCGCACGGTGGCCAGGGTGAGCGGGATGCAGGCGGCGGCAATCGCCGCGTCGATCCAGAAGAGTCCCTGCCAGCCGGTCAGCTCCACCAGCACGCCGCCGACCAGGGGGCCGAGGGCCGCTCCGCCGGCCGACGCGGCCCCCCACACGGTGATCGCCTTCATCTGCGCGGCGCCCGTCGAGGCGACCGACAGCAGGCTCATCCCGCAGGCGAGCAGCGTGGAGCCGGCCGCGCCCTGGATCATGCGGCCGGCCACCACGCCGGCGCCGCTGCCGGAGAGGGCGATGAGTGCGCAGGAGGCGACGAAAAGGACGAGGCCGCCGAGGAACACCCGGCGGCGGCCGAACACGTCCCCCAGCGCGCCGCTGGTGACGATCACGGCGGCGCCGACCAGCATGTAGCCGGTCACCGCCCACTGCAGCAGGTCGAGGGACGCGTCGAGGTCGGCGCTGATCGCCGGGAGCAGGATCGTGACCGCCGAGGTGTTGGCGTTGACCACCAGCGCCGACACGGACGCGGCGGCCAGCACGCCGGCTCCGGCCACCCGGCCGGTCGCCGGGTCGCTCGTCGGACTGCTCGTCGGCTCTCCCGACCCGGCCATCGGCGTGTCCCCTGTGTCGGATGGTGGTGATCCACATCGTCCGGACCCCGGGACGGCGCCACCTCACCCCGCTCGGATGAGGTGCGGACCCGCTCCGGAGGGTTGTCTTGCGGGACTGGCGGCAGGAGGGACCCGACGATGCTCAGCGAACGGGAACGGCAGGAGCTGGCCCTCATCGAGGAGAGCCTGCGGGACGACAGCCGACTCGCGGCCTCCTTCCTGGATGTGCGCAAGCCTCCGCTGCACCTGCGCCGGCGCGTCGTCCGGGCCGCCATCATCGCCGGCCTGCTGATCGCCCTGAGCGGGCTCCTGCTCGACGCCGCCGGGTTGGTCTTCCAGGGCGCGCTGCTGGCCGGGGGCAGCTACGGGTGGTGGGCCTGGCGCGGCAAGCGGAGCGCCGCGCGCTGGATCGCATCCGCGGGCCCGCACGCCGACCCCGGGGAGACCAACCGGTCAACCTGACATCCCGCCCGGTACGCGCCGTCCTGAGGGGGCGCCATGACGCAGGAGCAACACGCCACCGGCGGAGTCCTCGCCGAGGCCGAGCGGGCCGAGCTCGAACGCCTCCGCGTGGAGGTCGCCCGGTTGCGCGACGGGGTGCCGCGAGTGGACGGTCCCGACCCGGCCCGACCGACCGCCGTCCGCCGCCGCCGGACCTGGCCGCGGACGGTCGTCGGGTACGTCCTCATCGGACTGGCGGCCCTGCTGGCCCCACTCGCCGTGGTCTCGGTCTGGGCCCGTGGGCAGGTGTCCGACACCGACCGCTACGTGCAGACCGTCGCGCCGCTCGCGAGTGATCCCGCCGTGCAGCAGGCCGTGACGACCAACATCACCACCGTGGTGTTCCAGTACCTGGACGTGCGCGGGCTGACCCAGGAGGCGATCGACGCGCTGGCCACGTCCGGCCGGCTGCCGCCGCGGATCGCGACCCGGCTGGACGCCCTGGTGGACCCGATCACCAATGGCGTCTACACCTTCACCGAGGACCAGGTCGGCAACTTCATCCGCAGCCAGGCCTTCGCCGACGCCTGGGCCTCCGCCAACCGGACCGCGCACGACTCGCTGGTCGCGGCCCTCCGCGGTGAGACCGACGGAGCGCTGCAGGTCGAGGGCGAAACCGTGTCCGTGCAGCTGGCCACGGTGATCACCGCGGTCAAGCAGCGGCTGCTCGACCGGGGCTTCACGCTGGCCGAGCGGATCCCGCCGGTCAACGCCCAGTTCACCGTCTTCGAGTCGGCCGACCTGCCCAAGGTGCAGCAGGGCTACCGGCTGCTGGACAACCTGGGCCTCTGGATGCCGTTCATCGTCCTGGGCCTGGGCGCGATCGGGGTGTACGTCGTACCGCGGCACCGGCGCGCGGTCATCGTGGCCGGTCTCGCCCTCTTCGCCGGGATGCTGCTCGTGGCCGTCCTGCTCGCCCTGGCGCGACAGCGCTACCTCAACGCAGTGCCGGCCGACCGGCTGCCGAACGACGCCGCCGCGGTGCTCTTCGACACCGTCATCCGCTTCCTGCGCGAGGCGCTGCGGGCGATCGCCCTGGTCGGCATCGTCCTCGCCGCGGGCGCGTTCCTCACCGGTCCCTCGGTCACCGCCACCGCCACGCGCGGGCTCCTGGCCAGGGCCGCTGCGGCGACCCGGTCCGGCCTCAGCCGGCTCGGGCTGCGCATGCCGGCGGTGAGCCGCTGGGTCGGCCCGCAGGCGCGCACCCTGCGGGCGGTCGCCGTGGCCGTCGCTGTGGTCGCCCTCATCGTCCCGGCGTACCTGACCCCCGCGATCGTGGCCTGGGTGGTGGTCGCGCTGCTCGCCGTGCTGTTCGTGATTGCCGTCCTCGCCGTGCCCGAGCCGCCGCGGCGGCCCGCGCCGACAGGCCCGAGGGCGGGCGAGATCCCGGCGCCGGTCGGGTGACCGGCCTGCCGGCGGACCCGTCGGGGGACCGCTTCGGGCTGGTGTTCGTGCTGCTCGTCTCGACCTTCGTGCTCGGCGCGCTGGTCACCGACCCGCGCGGCCAGGCCGCAGTGCTGCTCGCCTGCCTGGCGGCGTTGCTGCTGGTGCTGCGGGTGACCAGCGGCAGCCCGGGCGCGTCGTCGCGGCTGCGGGCGGGCCTGTCCGTGATCTCCCTCGGCGCCGCCTCGGTGGTGCTGGCCGCGCCGGGCGACCCGACCGCGGCCGTGCTGGGGCTGTGGCTGGCCGTCGTGGTCGCCATGACGATCTGGGCCATCGTGCGGCGGGTGCTGGCCCACCCGGCCGTGACGATGCAGACCGTGTTCGGCGGCCTGTCCGCCTACCTGCTGATCGGCTTCCTGTTCACCGGGCTCTACAGCGCCGTCGCCCATCTCGGGCCGGGGGACTTCTTCGCCGGGGGTCAACCGGCGAACTCCTCGACGCTGCAGTACTTCAGCTTCGTCACGATGACCACGACCGGCTACGGCGACTTCACCCCGGCGGGCAACGGCGCCCGGTCGCTGGCCGTGCTGGAGGCGCTGCTGGGGCAGATCTTCCTGGTGACGCTGGTGGCCCGGCTGGTGGCCATGTTCGGCCAGGTGCGGCCGGACCGGCGGCGCCCGCCCGCGGCGGGCTCCGGCGCGGACGTCCCGGCCGGCGACGGCTGAGGCCGGCGCCTCGTCCGCCCGGGGCGCGCTCATTCAGCGGGGGTGAGGACTAGATCATCCGGCTGCCGCACGCTGCGGACCGGACAACCAGACGCGCAGTCCTTGGAGGAGCCCATGAGCGCAATGGACGCGCCGATCGACCGCCCCGCGGGGAAGGCGCCGCCGGCGGCGGCGTCACCGGCCGAAGCGGCGCAAAGCAGGGCACGGGCAGTGCCGTTCATCTCCTGGGTGGCCCTGGCGCTGATGACGACGTCGTCGGTGGCCAGCCTGCGGCCCTCCCCGACGATGGCGGTCTACGGCCTCGCCGCGGTCTTCCTCTACCTCGTCCCGGCGATCGTCTTCCTGCTGCCGACGTCGCTCGTCTCGGCCGAGCTGGCGTCCGGCTGGAAGGGCGGCGTCTACAACTGGGTCAGCCTCGGCATCTCCAAGCCGATGGGCTTCCTGGCGGTGTGGTGCCAGTTCGCCATGACGATCTTCTACTACCCGAGCCTGCTCGCCTTCGTGGCGAGCACGCTCGCCTACGTCTTCAACCCGGAGCTGGCCTCCAGCGGGGTGTGGACGGCCCTGGTGATCATGGTCTGCTTCTGGACCGGCGTGTGGGTGTCCTGCCGGGGGACCAAGGGCGTGGCCGGGCTGGCCAGCAGCGGCCTGATCATCGGCACCCTGATCCCGGGCGCCGTGCTCGTCCTGCTCGGGATCGTCTTCCTCGGCCAGGGCAACGAGTCGGCCGCGCCGATGGACGCCGATCACCTGCTGCCGGCGTGGGCGGGCCTGGCCAGCCTCGTGCTCATCGTCAACAACTTCCTGTCCTACTCCGGCATGGAGATGAACGCGGTCCACGTCGGCTCGCTGCGCAACCCTCGCAAGGAGTTCCCCAAGTCGATATTCCTGGCGATGGGCCTCGTCCTGGTCATCTTCATCCTGCCCGCGCTGGCGATCAGCTGGATCGTCCCGGCCGAGCAGCTGTCCCTGACCGCCGGCATCATGCAGGCCTTCGACATCATCTTCGCCGAGTTCAGCGTCCAGTGGTTGACCCCGCTCGTCGGTATCATGCTGGTCGCGGCGTCGCTGGGCGGCATGCTGACCTGGCTGGCCGGCCCGTCGAAGGGGCTGCTGCTCATCTCCCGGCAGGAGGGTTACCTGCCGCCGTTCCTGCAGCGGCTGAACAAGCACGGCGTCCAGCAGAACATCCTGGTGACCCAGGGCCTCATCACCTCGGTCATCGCGCTGGCGTACGCGTTCATCCCGGACGTGTCCAGCGCCTACTGGATCTTCTCGGTGATCACCACGCAGGTCTACCTCATCATGTACCTGCTGATGTTCGTCGCGGCCGTCCGGCTGCGCCGCAAGTATCCCGACCAGCCCCGCGGCTACCGCGCACCGATGATCGTCGGCCTCTGCGGCGTCGGCTTCACCGCCTCGCTCGCGGCGCTGCTGATCGGCTTCATCCCGCCGTCCCAGTTCGAGTCCGGCAACGCGGGCGTCTACTTCGCCATCGTCGCCGGCGGAGCGCTCGGTCTCGGCCTGCTCGTGCCCTACCTGTTCTACCGGTCGCGCAAGCCGTCCTGGCGCACCGCGGACGCCGAGGAGGTGACGGTCGCATGACCCACGCCGGCCACCGGAAGACGGACACCATCGGCCCGTCCCGGTCCACACGCATGATCACCTACGGGCTGCTCGGCATCGGCGTCCTCCTGCTGATGCTCACCGGGCTGCTCATCTTCCAGTCGGGCGAGGCCTCGCGCGACGCCGACGCCAAGGCCGACCAGCTGATCGCGCAGCTGCAGGAGTTCGGGCTGCGCACACCGAGCAAGGACGTGATCGTCCAGGTGCTCGGGGACGACGGCGGGGCCGTCTGCGCCAACCCCGACAACGCGCTGACCAAGGCGGCGCTGGCCGCCCAGCTCGTCAACGGCGCCGGCGGACCGGGCACCAGGCCGGTCATCGCGGACACCCGGATCCTCCAGGGCGAGCTCGCGATCGTCAGCGTCTACTGCCCCGACCGCCTGGAGGAGATCCAGGAGTACAAGGACTCGCTTGACACGGCCGAGGTGGCCGGGTGAACGCGGGCGAGTTGCGGAGCCGGATCTCCGGCCTGATGCGGACGGCGCACGCGGAGCTCGCCGAGCTCGTCGCGATCAGGTCGGTGGCCGACCCCCGCCAGTTCCCTCCGCAGGAGTGCCTGCGCGCCGCCGAGTGGGTCCGTGACCGCTTCGCCGGCGTCGGCTTCACCGACCTCGAGCTGGCGCCGACCGCCGATGGCAGCCTGGCGGTCGTCGGCACCCGGCCCGGCGCCGACCCCGGCGCGCCGACCGTCCTGCTGTACGCCCACTACGACGTCCAGCCGCCCCTGGATGACGAGGCCTGGCAGACCCCGCCGTTCGCGCTGACCCAGCGGGACGGGCGCTGGTACGGCCGGGGTGCGGCCGACTGCAAGGGCAACATCGTCATGCATCTGGCCGCCCTGCGGGCGCTCGGCGACGACCTGCCGGTGAACCTGAAGCTCGTCGTCGAGGGATCCGAGGAGCAGGGCACCGGCGGCCTGGAGGACTACGTGCCCCGGCACGCGGACCGGTTGCGGGCCGACGCCATCCTGGTCTGCGACACCGGGAACGCGGCCGTCGGCGTGCCGGCGCTGACCGTCAGCCTGCGCGGGCTGGCGAACGTCGTGGTCACCGTGGAGACGCTGGCGTCGGAGGTGCACTCCGGGATGTTCGGCGGCCCGGCCCCCGACGCGCTGGCCGCCCTCATCCGCATGCTGGCGACGCTGCGCGACGCGGCTGGCAACACGACGATCGCCGGGCTCGACGCCACCGGGACCTGGACCGGGGTCAGCTACCCGGAGGACGCGTTCCGGGCGGACGCCACCGTCCTGGACGGGGTGTCCCTGATCGGCTCCGGGTCGGTGGCGGACCTGCTGTGGGCGCGGCCGGCGGTCACCGTCCTCGGCATCGACTGCCCGCCGGTGGTGGGGTCCGCCGCGGCGATCCAGCCCCGGGCGGCAGCCCGGCTCAACCTCCGCGTCCCGCCCGGGACCGACCCGGTGGCCGCCCAGGACGCCCTGGTGGCCCACCTGCGCGCGGCCGCGCCGTGGGGCGTCCGGGTCACCGTCGAGCGGGAGGCGACCGGCGAGCCGTTCCTCGCCGACCAGGGCGGCCCGGCGTACGCCACGATCTCGGCCGCGCTGGCGGAGGCGTACGGCGCGCCGGCCACCCACCTCGGCCAGGGCGGCTCGATCCCGCTCTGCAACGTCTTCGCCGACACCTATCCCGACGCCGAGATCATCCTGATGGGGGTCGAGGAGCCGCACTCGCTGATCCACGCGCCGAACGAGAGCGTGGACCCCACCGAGATCGCCGCGATGGCCCTGGCGGAGGCGCTGTTCCTGCAGGACTACGCGAAGAGCCGGTAGGCAGGCATCCCCGTGCCCGCCGGCGCCGTCAGGGCGCCGGCGGGGCGGGGGCCCAGTCGTAGACGACCGAGCTGCCCACCAGCACGTCCTGGACGGACAGGTTGCGTCGGCTCAGCCCGACCCAGAGAAGGCCGATCGGGAAGACCACGCTCAGGACCGCCCGAACCAGCGCCCACGCGGGGGGCAGCGGCCGGCCGCGCCGGGTGACTACGCGCAGGCCGAGCAGGTGGTCGCCGTACGTGCGCCCGGTGATCGCCCAACTGGCGGCCAGGTACAGCCCGAGCAGCACGCTGTAGACCACCACCAGGACGACGAACGAGGCGGTCGGGAACGTGAACGTCCGGCTGTTCCAGAGGAACCGCAGCGCCGCGACGCCGAGGTAGCCGGCGGCCATCAGGACGACCACGACGCAGAAGTCCGCCGTGGCGGCGAGCACCCGGCTGACCAGGCCGGCCGGCTCGCCCTGCTGCGGCTGCGCGGCCAGTGGGACCGTCGAGATCCGCCGGGTCACCGCCGGCCGCCGGGTCCGGCGGTCCTGCGCGTCGGCCGGCCCCGTCATGGCCGGCCACCGTCCACCGGCGCGTCGCCATCCGGGTGCGCAACCGGGCTCGCCGGACGGGACCCGTCCGGGGCGGGCTCCGGCCGGGCCGGGTGGGTCCGCCGGAACAGCACCCGGTCGACGAAGTGGGTCACCGCCCGGTCGGCCTCCATGCTCCGGATGCGCACGCTGGAGATCCCTTCGGAGGCGACCGACCCGGTCGACTCCCGGATGATCCGGGGCAGGTCGATGCCCTCGACGACCTCTTGCGCCCGCCCGATGAGGTCGAGCCGGTCGACGATGCGGTCGAGGTCGAGCCGGGCGGCGATCCCGTCGAGGTCGAGTCGGTTGACGATGGCGTCGATGTCGAGGTGGCGGGCGAGTCGGTCGAGGTCGACGCGGCGTTCGACGAGGTCGTTGAGGTCGAGTCGGTTG